>JAIRTN010000087.1 GCA_031254905.1 Coriobacteriales bacterium | reverse complement strand
TTCCGTACGCTCGGCGTGCGCGCCAATGCCGACAACCCCGCAGACGCCCAACTCTCACGCGAGTTTGGGGCCGCGGGCATCGGTCTGTGCCGCACGGAGCACATGTTCCTCGGCGAGCGCAAGGCGATAGTCCAAAGTTTCATCCTCAGCGACGACCCAGCCGTGCGCGAAAAGGCCCTCGATGACCTCCTCGCCGTGCAAACCGAAGACTTCTACGGCATGTTCAAGGCGATGGACGGGCTGCCGGTAGTCGTGCGCCTGCTCGACCCGCCGCTGCATGAGTTCCTCGACGACCCGCGCTCGCTCGAAGTCGAAATTACCCGCCTCGAACTCACCACGCAAGACGCCGACCTCATCACAACGAAGCGCCGGCTCCTCTCCCGCATCGATTCGATGGCCGAGATGAACCCCATGCTCGGCCTGCGCGGCGTACGCCTCGCCATCCTCAACCCCGACCTCGCGGCCATGCAGGTACGCGCCATCGCGACCGCCGTCGCCCGTCTGCTCAAAGAGGGCTTTACCCCCGAGGCGGAAATCATGATACCGCTCGTAAGTGTCACCCCCGAACTCGAGGCTCTGCGTTCGGAAACAGAGGCGGTTCTTAATGAGGTTGCGGATGAGTTCGGCATCGATTCGGTTCGCGACCTGCCCATTGGCACCATGATAGAGTTGCCCCGCGCTGCCGTAACCGCCGATGACATCGCTCGCCACGCGGACTTCTTCTCCTTCGGCACTAACGACCTCACGCAGACGGCCTTCGGCTTCTCGCGCGACGACGTTGAATCGAAGTTCATTCCGCGCTATCTCGAGCGTAAACTCATTCCCTTCAATCCCTTTGAGACCATCGACCCCGGCGTTGCCATGCTTGTAGACATGGCTTGCAAGCTGGGACGTGAGGGGAACGCGGGTATCACGCTCGGCGTCTGCGGTGAGCATGGCGGAGACCCGGACAGCGTTAAGGCCTTCCACACCATTGGGCTTGATTACGTGTCCTGCTCGCCCTATCGGGTGCCGCTCGCCCGTCTTGCGGCTGGTCAGGCGGCCTTAGCCGAGAGTTTTGCCATCTCTGATAACCGCTGATTGCCCCTGCCGCACCAAGGCAAAGCACCACCAGCAAGGCTTCCCATCGCCGGGCCCCACCCAAAAGGGAGGGGCCCGGCGATTCATCTATTTAGCTCCGTAGGCATCTTCGTCACGTCCTCCGCTCCCAAAAAGGAGGTGCCAAGCGGCGGCTATAGTGTCCCCAGCGCCCTCAGCCCAGTTCCTCACGCAGCATGCGCATGAAGGCGGCGTAGTCTAGGGGTTTTGCGAGGTGTCCGTTCATGCCCGCCTCAAGGGACTTCCGCACGTCCTCGGGGTAGGCGTTTGCGGAGACAGCGTATATCGGGATGTTTTGCGCGTCGCGCCTCTCCATCTTCCTGAGTTCTCGTGCCACCGCAAAGCCATCCTTATGGGGCATGAGTAAATCAAGGAGAACAATATCATAATAGCCTTCAGGAGAGTTTTCAAACATCTCGAGCGCCTCAACGCCGTCTACCGCGTGCTCGACAAGGGCGTTTGTTAAGGAGAGCAGTTCCTCTATGATTATCCGATTGGTCTCGATGTCCTCGGCGGAAAGTGCTCTCTTGCCGCTGAGGTCGGGGATGACGGGCTCCTCCTCGCCGGTTAAGGCGGCGAGGGCATCCGCCTTTTCCATCCGTATCGTAAAGGAGAAGGTTGAGCCCGCGTGCAACACGCTCGAAACGCTGATGTCGCCACCCATCATATTCACGAGGTTCTTGCTGATAGGAAGCCCAAGCCCCGCTCCCACGTGCTGCATCTGGTCGGTTGTTCCCTGCTCAAACGCGATAAAGAGCCGCTCAATATCCTCCGGGGCGATTCCGCGCCCGTTGTCGCGAACGGCAAATTCCAACTCGATGCCCTCATCGTCCTCGGAGAGCAGTCGCACAAACAGCCCAAGCCTGCCGTCCTCAGGAGTGTATTTGATGGCGTTATCCAGCAGGTTAAACAGCACCTGTTTCAACCTGAGTTTGTCGCCGATAACGCCGCGCTCCTCAATGTCGTCCAAGTTGCTCTCAAATACCTGCGCCTTTTCGACGGCGCGCATCTTAAAGATGTCCGCAACCTCAAGGAGGCTTCTTTTGAGCAAAAAGCGCTCCCGCTCAAGCGTAAGCCTGCCCAACTCGATGTTCGACATATCGAGAATGTCGTTGAGAATCCCCTGAAGATAGGTCGACGCCGTGATGATGCGCTCGGCCGCTTCCTCCTTCTTCTCCATGGTCTTAGCCAGCTTCGCCGAGCGCGCCATGCCCATAATCGCGTTCATCGGCGTGCGCAGTTCATGACTCATATTCGTCAGGAAGCGTCCCTTTGCCTGAGAGGCGATTTCGGCCAAATGCGTCTTTTCCTCAAGTTCCAGCGTCCTCTCACGAACGAGGTCCTCAAGGTGCGCCTTCTGCCGCTCAAGTTCAATGCTCTTCAAAAAATTCGTAACGTAGAGGTTATACAGAAGCAAGGAGACAAGAATCGAGATGCCCGTAATAACAACAAACACCGCGCGCACGTCGGTAAAAAAGGTCACTTCAAGCGACCTGATAGTCCACGTAAGGGTCTCGCCCGTCACGGCGTCGACGGTGGTGCCGCTGATGCCGTCAACCGCAAGGCTCATGATGACCACGTAGGCAAAGCCCGCAAGAATCGTCAACAAGCTCTGTTTGCGCGGCAAAATGGGCACCATAGAAAACGTCAGGACAAAAAGAAAATAGCTGTTCACGCCCAGATTAGACAGGATGTTCGCGGTGCAAAACGCCAGTTGCAGCACCGAAAACCCATAAAGCAGTATCTGCACCAGCGCCGATTTAACGCGCCGGCTTCGTATTTTGCCCTTCCACGCGCGGCCAAGCAGCACGGCGAACACAATGCCCATAAGAAGGGTCCCCAGCGAGGTATAAATATAAAACTGCAGCGGAACAGGCATTCCATTGCCGGACTGCTGCGGAAACAAAATATTGGCAACCTGAAGCACCACCTGAAGCCCGATGACAAAGAGCGCAAACGCAAACATGCGGCGCGTATTAACCTCTAGGCGCTCCTCCTCAAAGCGCTCCCGCTGCGCCCGCGGAACGCTTACCCAAGAAAAAGCCTTCGCCATCTCGAAGTTCGTCGTCAAATCGGATTTTGGAATTGCCATGGCCGCCCTCTCTGGCAAAAAATCTCTTACTGCAAACAATAGAGGTTTTTTCGCGACTTAACAATACATTAAAAGATTTATAGGGATAAGATGCGGTCTCAACCCGAGTCAAAAGGGGAGCGGATGTGGCAGCGTATAAGGGTGTGGTTAGGAGGCGTAGGGTGGGCTTAGAGTTCTGGGGCGTTGTTGGTGCGCAGAGTCGCGGTGACTGAGGGTATCTGGGCAAGCGCGTCTTTTGCGGCGACGAGGGTGGCATCGGGGGTGTCGATGACAACAACATCCTCAAGCCCGAGTGTCACCACGAGTTTGCCTCCATCGGCCAGCGCGGTGCTGTTGCGCGTTTGGACGGCAAGGGCGCGTCCGCGCAGCCGGTTGCCCTTCGCGTCTGGCTCGACGGACTGTTCATAGTCGGCAAGTGTCCTCACGTCGGTGAAGGGGATGCTCGTCGGCACGGCCGCAAGATGCGCCGTTGTCTCAAAGACCGCCTCCTCAAAGGAGATTGCCGGCAGGGTGCCGACAAGTTCGCCTGCCTCCCGGCTTTTCCAGTGTTCGCTTCCGAGAGACACAAAGAAGCGCGCGGTTTCGGCGATGCGTTGAACGGAATGTGCCAGGGGGTCGTTGGACTCGGTGCCGGTGGCGCGCAATTCGGCGAGGGCGAGGTCGGCTCCAAGCATAAAGATGTGGCTGCTCCAAAGCGCCTTGTTCTGCTGCGCGCGCCACGCGAGCGCCGGAGTGGGCCGGGCGATGAAGCTGTGTACCGCAAAGGCACCTTCAAGCCCGCGTAGTTCCGTGCCTGTCCGTATGGTGCCAAGAAGCGGCAGGCTCTGTCCTGTCTCATGCTCCTGTGTCTCAAAGCGGCCCCGCGTGTTGCCCCGCGTGTTGCCTCGCGCCGCGCCTCGTGCGCGAGCATCGGTAGGCGGCGCGCCGTACGAAGCACTCCGCGTCGACTCATACGCGGTGCTGAGCAGGTCAAAGACGGCGCCGCGCGCAGGGCTGGCGGTCTGGGCAACGTGCCCCTGCCGGCTCTCCTCCACAGGGGGAGCGAGGGGCGAAACCGAACTTCCGATAAGAGCGATGTGGCCGGCTTCGGCCGCTTGGTAGGCACGCCGCAGGGCCTGTTCCCAGCGGACGTCGTTATCGAAGGCCACCGTAACGGGCAGGCACAAAAGGATGGCGTGCGGGTCGGCAAGCCTCACGGTTGCCGCCGCGAGCGCGAGGGTCAGTGCCCCGCCGCGGGGATGAGGCTCGATGAGCAGTTGGTAGTCGTCATCGGCGAGCAGCGCGTTTTCGGCGATGTGTTGTCTTATGTGAGGCGCCATATCGCCCGAGGCGGCGATGATAAGGGGCGCGTCGCAGCAAGGGCGGATTGCCCTGATAGACCTTGCGAGGGGGCTCAACCCGTCGGATTCGTCGCGGATAAGTTCAAAAGGCGTATGTTCGCGCGCGAGCGGCCACAGATAGGAGGGGCTGTTTGGGCAGATAAGCACGCCATGGAGATTGGCGAAGGGCTGCGTATGGCTGGTTGTTTCAGGGCTTGCTTGTGTCATGGGTATCCGTCGGCCTCGTCATGCTTGTCATTGATAGTTCAACGTATTATGACACATCATGAGCGGGAAGTATTCAACGCGCATTGCGCCTCGTCCGCCTCCCCATTAAACCTATAAAAGGTATACTAATACGTGGTAAACGTACGGGGCAGGCAACGCAAGCCAAACGCGTAAAAAACGTATCGGGCGAAGTAGACAACCCGAATGCGCAAAATGCGTACGGGATAGGCAACGAGAGGCACAACCGCCGCCATGCAGGAATTTCTCCGGTTTTTTGGACACGGCTTTTGCCACCAGATTCCCGCTCGTTCATTCGAGGCGGGTGGTTTGGTCTTTTCCGCCTGCTCGCGCGACACGGGCATCTACCTCGGGTTTTTCTGCGGCCTTGTGGTAGCCTTCCTCATCTACTCCCGGCGGCAGACCAAGCCCGCGGAACTTCCGCCTCTGCCCTGCCTCATCGTGCTGGCCCTTTTCATCGCGCCCATGGCCATCGACGGCGCCACGTCCTACCTTGGCATGCGGCCCACCACAAACGCCATTCGCTACTTCACGGGCTTCCTCACGGGCTCCGCCGCCGCCTGCGTCATCGTCCCGCTGCTATTCGCCCTGCGCAAAGACGCCGCGCCGGAAGAAAACGCCTTTGCCAAGCCCCCCGTTCTCGCGCTCCAGATGCTGCTGGCTCTCGCGCTGGGGACGGCCTTCTTCTTCGGCTACCCGCTGCTCGGCGCGGTCGCCCCCTTTGTGGCCGTCGCGGCCTTCCTCACGGTCATCATCAGCGTCAACCTCGTCGTCCTCACGCTTTTTAAGCGCTTCGAGCCCCTCCACACCGCCCGCCACTGGCTTATCCTGCTCGCGCTCTCCTCTGCGCTCGCGCTTGGAGAAATCTTTCTGCTCGGCGCCTTTCGCGAAGTTCTTGTTCAGTTTCTTTTAGAGGGACACGAACTGTACGAATTCCTCTCGTAAACGTCCCGTTTCCTCATCATTGAGCGATTTCACCGACTTTCTCTCGTCTTCCCTTGGTTTTGATGACTTTTTTGTATCACTGTGCAGACATACGGGATGTTTCATGGTAATCTATCAACTTGCATGTTACGGATGGATTGCTGACATGAGGTCATAAACCCTTCGGAGGAATTTTATGTACACAACATTTGCGGTATTTGCTGGGCCCTTTTTTGGAATGGGCGTTCCCGAGTTAATTATTATCTTGGGCATTGCCTTGCTGATTTTTGGGCCGAAGAACCTGCCTAAACTGGGCAGCGCGCTTGGTAAAACGGTCAAAGGGGTCCGCGACGGCCTTGATGGCAGAGATGAGCTTCCTGAGGGGGATGCGGAGTTGGAGGAAGATGAGGTAGAGGACGAGGAACCCGCGCCTAAGAAAAAGACCTCAACCAAGAAAAAGTAGATTGAATTAAACACCGTACCGGCGCGGTATGCGTGACAGTTGTTACGTGTGCCGCGTTGCTTTTATCCTGCGCCCGGCAATCGGCTCACTGGCGACGCAACGTTCGACGCAACATTTAGCGTAACAACCGGCGGGTATTTTCGCCAAGCCTCTTGCCAAAAGCCCATAGTCCGGGCACAGACAGGCGACTACCGTGGTATTCCACAGAGGAGATATGAGGATCAATGGCTAAGGACATCATCCTTACACCGGAAGGCAGAGAAAAGCTTGAGCGGGAACTGCACGAGTTAGAGACTGTCAAGCGCCCCGAAATTGGCGAGCGTATCAAGACCGCCCGCGAATTCGGTGATATCACTGAGAACTCTGAATATGACGATGCCAAGACCGAGCAGGCTTGGATGGAGAGCCGCATCGCCGAGATTACGCAGATTATTTCCAACGCCACCGTGGTGGAGGCTCCTAAACGCTCAAATAAGGTTTCGGTGGGCAGCGTTGTCACGGTGCGTATGGGCGATGAGTCCGAGCGTACGTTTACGATTGTTGGGGCTGCTGAGGCGGATATTTCTGCCGGGCGTATCTCCAACGAGTCTCCCGTGGGTTCCGCCTTGCTCGGCGCAAAGAAGGGCGACGTTGTGAGTGTGGATACTCCCAAGGGCACCCAGATGGAGTTCACGATTCTCAAGATTGGTAAGTAGGAGCAGACCGTTTGAATATGCGCCGGCCCCTCATCGCGTGCGCGGAGTTGCCTGCCGGCCGTCGAAGCCAACGGTCAGGGACAGATGCAAGCACACAGTGAGGCACAGGACATGAGCGAACAGGATATAAACGAGAGAGACGTTTCTTCAACTCCCATCGATGACCCGATAGAGGTTCGCAAGGCAAAACGTGCGGCCATAATCGCGCGGGGCGAGGAGCCCTATGCGCGTCGTTTCGAGTTGAGTGCGCGCGTCGCCGAACTTGAGGAGCGCTACGCGGGGCTTGCGGACGGGGAGGCAACTGAGGATGTCGTTTCCCTCGCGGGGCGCATCATGGCCATCCGCAATCAAGGCAAGGTTCTCTTTATCGTCATTCGCGACGCTACGGGGGACATTCAGTTGTTCTGTAAGGTTGACGTCTTGGGAGAAGACGCGTTTGCCTGCGTAAAAGAACTCGATTTAGGGGACTGGGTTGGCGCGACCGGCACCGTCATGCGTACGCGGCGCGGGCAGCTTTCCGTAGCCCCAACCCGTGTCGAACTGCTCACCAAATCTCTGCGCCCACTCCCCGAGAAATTCCACGGCCTGTCGGACAAGGAAACGCGCTATCGCCAGCGCTACGTTGACCTCATTGCCAACCCCGAGGTTCGCGAGGTCTTTGCCAAGCGCTTTACCATCATGGCGGCGCTGCGTGAGGGTGCCATGCGGCGTGGGTTCATCGAGGTGGAGACACCCATGCTCCATCCCATTCCCGGAGGCGCGACGGCGCGTCCCTTCATCACCCACCATAACACGCTCGATAAGGATTTCTATCTGCGGGTCGCGCCTGAGTTGCACCTCAAACGGCTGCTCGTCGGCGGTTTTGAGCGCGTATTTGAAATTAACCGTTCGTTTCGCAATGAGGGTATGGATTCCCACCACAACCCCGAGTTTACCACCTTCGAGGCCTATCAGGCCTTTACGGACATGCACGGCATGGAAACGCTGACGCGCGAACTCATCCAAGAGGCTTGTTTGGCCGCCAACGGCACGCTCAAAATATCTTATCAGGGAACGGAACTCGACCTTTCCGGCACGTGGGCCAGCCGCACGATGATTGATTTGGTCAGCGAGGCGGCGGGGGAGGAAGTTTCATTCAACAGAACGCTTACAGAACTGAAAACCTTAGCGAACCATTATCAGATTTCCTTACAAGAAGGTTGGAAGAAAGGTAAACTGATTACCGAACTGTACGAGAAGCTTGTCGAAGGGCGTCTTATACAGCCGACGTTTGTTACCGAGCATCCGCTGGAAACCTCGCCGCTGGCGAAGAAGAAGGCGGGCAGTAACGACGTCACGGACCGATTCGAACTTCTCATCTGTGGGCATGAGTTCGCAAATGCGTTCTCTGAGCTTAACGACCCGGTTGACCAGCGAGAGCGTTTCGCGGCGCAGATGGCTGCAAAGGCTGCTGGCGACGAGGAGGCGATGGGCTTTGATGAGGACTTCATCCGGGCGTTGGAGTACGGTATGCCACCCGCCGGCGGTGTTGGCATAGGCATTGACCGTTTGGCCATGCTGTTGACCGATTCTCCTTCAATCCGCGATGTCCTTCTCTTTCCCCACATGAGGGACGAATCTTCGTAATTGCTTGTGACGGATAACGAGGGAGTCGAAGCATGTCATTCGAACGTTTTACCGATAAGGCGCGCAACGTCCTTGCCTTAGCGCAGGAGGAAGCGCGTTCTCTCAAACAGCCCTATGTGGGTACCGAGCATCTGCTCCTCGGATTGCTCCGCGAGCGCGAGGGCATCGCCGCTCAGGCCTTGGGCAATCTTAACATCACCTACGAACAGGTACTCGAGCAGGTCAGGGGTATCATCGAGGTTGACCCCAACGCGCCGAGTGGGCATTTGAGTTTTACGCCGCGCGTCAAGCGCGTGCTTGAGTTTGCCCTGCGAGAAACCATGCAGCTTGGCCAGAACTATATCTCCACCGAGCACCTTCTGCTCGGTATCGTGCGTGAGGGCAACGGCGTTGCCATACAGGCGCTTTCTCAGATGGGTATCGACGCGTCGATGGTCAAGGGCGCCGTCATCGACATCCTCCATCAGTCGGCGGCCTATGCCGGGCCTCAAGACTTCATGGAAGACGACTACTCCGAGGGCAACAGCATCCTCGATGAGTTCGGCACAAACCTCACCCAACAGGCCTTCGAGAATAAACTCGACCCGGTTGTCGGGCGCGAACACGAAATCGAGCGCGTCATGCAAATCCTGTCGCGCCGCACCAAGAACAACCCGCTTCTGCTCGGCGACCCCGGCGTGGGCAAGACCGCCATCGCGGAAGGCCTCGCGCAGCTTATCGCCTCCGAGCAGGTGCCGGACATACTGCGTCACAAGCAACTCGTCACCCTCGATGTCGCCGCGCTGGTTGCCGGTTCCAAGTACCGCGGTGAGTTTGAGGAGCGCATGAAGCGCGTGGTGAAGGAGTTGACCGAGCGTGGGGACGTCATCTTGTTCATCGACGAGATGCACACCATCATCGGTGCCGGTTCGGCGGAGGGCTCCATCGA
>JAIRTN010000039.1 GCA_031254905.1 Coriobacteriales bacterium | reverse complement strand
TAGTCAGCAAGTGAGCCGAAGAAGGGCATGAGCAGCGCGATGATAAGCGAGACGATGGTCTCAGTGCGCCCCCATTCGACGACGACCGAGCCTTCGGTGAGGGTGCCGTAGTAGATGGGTATGACCGCCGTTGCCAGCATGACGAAGGCCGAATTGCCCACGTCGTAGAGCACCCAACTCCACTCCTTCTTGTTCATTCGGTTCGATTGCTTGGCCATGCCAGTTCCTGCCGCGTTGTTCGAGTCTTGGTCCGCGTTCATGACGTCTCCGTTGTTCTCTGCATACCTGCATCCCTGTTCCTCTCCACGATAAACGATTTCTGCCAGGCGTGGGGCAACAACGGGTCAAGAAACGCTAAAATGAGCGACGTACGTACAAACAGCGCCCACTAAGGAGTTTTTATGCCCGCTTTGCTCACGCATACTTATTTTGGGGAAGATGTTCTGCGGTGTCTCGGCAATGCCGTGCCTGTTGCGGAGGCGCGCAGGGTTTTCTTGCTTGGAAACCAGGGGCCCGATCCGTTTTTCTACGCGCTGCGGACGCCGCGCCTCGTGCGGATTAAAGAGTTTGGGTCGCTCATGCACGCGGAGAAGGCAGCCGAGAGCCTTGAGGCGTTTCGGTGCTGCGCACTTGGTGCAGTTGAGCCAGAGCGTGATCTGCTGATGGCCTACCTGATGGGGTTTGCCTGTCACTTCACGCTGGACAGCGTTATGCATCCTTTTGTGTACGCTCAGCAATACGCGGTGTGCGATGCGGGAATCGAGGGGCTTGACCGCCGTGACGGGTCGACCGTTCATGGGCAGATTGAGGCGGACCTCGACATGATGATGCTGTATCGGCGGCGCGGCGAGGGTATTCGTGCGCATGATTACACGGGCGAGGTTCTCAGGGCAAGTGGCGCTGCGCTGAAGCTGCTCGACGCGGCCTATGAAGCGCTTGCCCATGAGGTCTATGGCGTTGAGTTGCCGCCGGCCGCGTTTTCGCGAGGTGTGCGGGACATGCGATTGACCATTGCGGTTTTGTACTCGCGTCGGGGGATAAAACGCAGGCTCCTCGGTACGGTAGAGCGCCTGTTTCGTCGCCACAGCTTTGCCCAAGCCATGTCGCCTCGCAACGACGTGGGCGTGACCTGCGATTTTGATAATCGCGAACGGCAGATGTGGAGACATCCCTTTGCAGATGAGACTTCCTGTGCCGACTTTGACGAGTTGTATGCGCAGGCGCTTACGGAGGCTCTCGAAAACATTGCGGTGCTTTTGGGAGGGGGGCCCGCTGCGGAAGTCACCGGGGGGCTCAACTTTGAGGGCAAGGCGTTGCGCCCGTAACTCGCTTGCACCTCCGCCGGTCTGGTCATCCGCAAATCGTGTAAACTGATGGGGTCAGATATCAGGAGGATTCCAATCATGACCCTTATTGTTGCCAAATTTGGCGGCACCTCGGTGGCGAACCCTGAGCGCGTCAAGGATGTGGCGCGGCGGCTTGCTGCCTACCAGAAGGACGGCAATCAGGTGGTCGCCGTCGTGAGCGCCATGGGCTCGTCAACCGATGAGCTGCTTGCTCTTGCCCGCAGCGTCAACGAGGACCCTCCGGCGCGCGAACTCGACCAGCTGCTTGCGACTGGCGAGCAGGTGAGCATGTCGATTCTCGCTATGGCTATTGAGGCACTCGGCGTGGGCGCCGTGAGCATGACGGGGAGACAGGCGGGCATTCTCACGACGACTGTCTTTAATCGGGCGAAGATTGCCGAGGTGCGGGTCGACCGCCTCCAAAAAGAGCTTGATCGCGGCAGGATCGTTATCGTGGCGGGCTTCCAGGGCATCACCGAAGGGGGAGACATCACGACGCTTGGACGCGGCGGCTCCGACACGACGGCGGTGGCGCTTGCCGCTGGTATCGGTGCGGATGTCTGCGAAATATACACCGACGTGGAGGGCGTCTACACCGCCGATCCGCGCCTGGTGCCCCGTGCCCGTAAACTCGCGACGATCTCTTATGATGAGATGCTCGAACTTGCCGCTGCTGGCAGTGGGGTGCTTCAGATGCGCTCCGTTGAGGTGGCGCGCAATCATGGCGTGGTTATCCACTGCCGCTCCGCTTTCACCACAGACCCCGGAACCTTTGTCAGGGAGGACAAGGATATGGAATCAGCTATCGTCTCGGGTGTTGCCTACGACAATACGGAGGCAAAGGTCACCGTTCGCGATGTGCCCGACCGCGTGGGACTTGCGGCAGAGGTCTTTAGCGCGATTGCGGGGGCAGGCATCAGCATCGACATGATTGTCCAAAACGTCTCCGAGAATGGCACGACCGACATCAGCTTCACCTGTCCGGTGAATGATCTGGGGCGTCTGCGTCCTGTGCTTGACGGGCAGATATGTGCCCTCGGCATTCGCGATTATGTTGTGGATGAGTCCGTGGCGAAAGTCTCGCTGGTGGGCGCCGGCATGAAAAGCAACCCTGGCGTGGCCGCGAAGATGTTTCGTGTGCTCGCGGACGCGGGCATCAACATCGACATGATTTCGACCTCGGCCATCCGTATCAGTGTCGTCATCGAAGGAAGCGGCTTTGCCCAGGCCCTTCAGGTATTGCACACCGCTTTTGACTTGGACAGCGACCAGGTTTTCGAGGAGACCCAACTGACAAGCGAAGAGCTGGCCGCCAAAGCTGTCAAAGGCCGCTAAGGAAGCACCCCTCTCTCATCCTTCATGACATTTGTCATGCCCAATTTGGACGGTAGACACTTACGGCTGTTCGCTGCGCGCTCTATGATGAGTACATCAACAGGAAACTCAGGAGATGCGAGAACCTATCATGCAGGAAGCCGTTATGCAAGAATCTATCATTACGGTACGCGGGCTCACGAAGCGCTTCGGCGACGTCGTGGCCGTCGACAACCTCAGCTTCGAGGTGCGTGAGGGCGAGATATTCGGCTTCCTCGGACCCAACGGGGCAGGGAAATCCACGCCACTCAACATCATGGCCTCGCTGCTCAGCTACGACAGGGGTGAGGTGACGGTAGCCGGGTTGGACCTTGAGCGGCAGGGGCGGCAGATCAAGGCGATCCTCGGATTAGTGCCACAAGAAATAGCACTTTTTGACAACCTCACCGCGAAGGAGAACGTCGCGTTCTTCGCGGGACTTTATGGCTTCAAGGGGCGTGCGCTTAAAAACGCCGTCGCCGAGGCGCTTGCCTTCGTGGGGCTTTCCGAGCATGCGCGGACGCGCACGGGCAAGATGAGCGGCGGCATGAAGCGCCGCCTCAACATC
>JAIRTN010000013.1 GCA_031254905.1 Coriobacteriales bacterium | reverse complement strand
AAATACGAATATGGTGCAGCCCAAGGTCGAGGAATCCGAATACCCGCAGCCGAACATCGATTTCCTTGCCTTCAGAAAATTCAAAGTCCTCGCCTATCGGGACAAAGGTCGCATAAGGTTTCGCAATGTACTGAAGCGTCCGCAGGCTTGCGATTCGCGCTACGATTTCCTCTTTGGGCATAGGGATGATACTCGACACGCGGACACGCATTCGTTATCCCCCTCTCATTCGAAAATGCAACGCAAACCACCCGTTACAACCAAACCCGTCAAATCACAGGACTTAAGTTAGCTGATACTAACTAATTATAACCCCATTCGCATTCGTACGATGACGGGGCGATTTGAGACTCGGCCGGAGCGCCGCGTTTTCTAAACAGTGTGTCAGGAGATACGTCCCCTTGACACATGCGTCCCCCGTCCCCTTGACACATGCGTCCCCATGACACACGCGTCCCCATGACACACGGTGGGGGTGTTTGGGGATTAGGATATGTCGTTTTCGCGTCTGAAGGCGGCTTTGTCTACGACGCCGAGTAGTTCTTGTTGCGAATGTACGTTCAGTTTTGCGTAGAGGCGCTTCATGTGTGTTTTGGCGGTCGAACTGCTTATCGATAGTTCAAGGGCGACATATTGCGCGTTTCTTCCCTTTGCCACGAGAAAAAGCACGTCATTCTCCCTCGCCGTCAATCCGTATTTCTTGGCAACAAAGTCGCAACTCCGGCGCAAAACCGAGTCCGACTCCCGCTTGCGCAGATACCACGAGGGCGTGCTTCTTTTGTCCGTCAGCAAAAAAGACATTGCGGTGGCGAGCAGGAATGCGGTGATGAGTATGACGTAGGGGTGTATCGTCGAGCCAAACCACTGGAATATGAAGGAGAGGAACATGCCGAGGAACAGCCCCAGCGACTGGTAGAGGAAGCTGGCGCCGTATGCGTCGAGCGGGTCGATGCTCAGTTGCTCTGAGACTTCGGCGCAGATACCCGTTCTGAACAGGATGTTGTAGGTCCACAGCGCCACGACCATGCCGACCATGAGCAGAAACACGTGGTATTTCGCAAACGGGAGAACCATGACGAGACAAAGCAGGTAGGGGCAGAGCATGCGCACGGCCACGAAGCAGTTGATGCTCGACTTGATGAGGCGCAGACGCAGAGTGACAGAGTTGAGCGCGACCAACATGCCCAGCACAACCGCGATGCCCATATATACCGTGGGCACGACGAAGAATAGCTCTTGCAGGACGACGCCCATCGCGACGCCAATGATGACCATGGCGACGGATATGTTTTTTTTGTAGTGATAGGTGTCGAGGCGGACGTTCTCTTGGGGGCTTTGCGGCTGCCCCTGTGGTTGCGGCGCCTGTGGCGGTTGCAGCGCCCCCTGCGCCTGCGCCCCCGGCAGCTGTGGCGGTTGCGCCTTGCGATGCGCCAGCGCAACTATCACACACAAAAACAGCGGGAAGGCCACGAGCAACACGCAATCGACGAGCACGCCAAGCTGGTGGCTCATGGTGATGCCGAGCGCTCCTAGGGCCGCAAGCCCCAGCGCCCTGATGAGGACGTGCAGGCCCGATGCCTCTATCGTTCGCGCGATGGACGGCAGGGTGCACGCAAACATCAGCCCGGTTGCCATTCCGCGCCCCACCGCCGCCAGCAACAGCCACGTACTTGGGATAAACGCGTGGCCGGCAGCAACCGAGAGCACGGTAAAGCCCGCAATCAGCAGGCAGGAGAGACACAAAGTTTTGATGTCGGAGATAAGCGCGCGCAGTCGGTTCCTCAGCAGGTGAAGCGTCGCAAAGCAAAGAATAAAGGCACCGTAAAACAGCACGCGATACAGCCCAATAAAAGGCGCCAGCACGCCAGAAATCGACCAAACGCAAAAAAGCGGCAGCCACGTAAGGCCCAAAACCACAGCAAAAGCAAGGCTGGTCAATATCTTCGACGTCCCCATCGCACCCTCATAATCGACGACACAGTTAATGGTGTTTTTCGTATTCAAGAAGTTTTGCCGGTTATCGGCGAACGCACTTGGCTTATCCTGTTTGCCTTCCTCGCAATGAATAATCTTACTATAAATTCGGCCTCGCGCCCAGCCCCAAAAGCGCAGGCTCAGCACCAGCCTAGAAGCGCGGGCTCAGGTGTGCCAGCGAGCTCAGGTGCGCAGGCGAGCTCAGATGTGCGGCAGACCTAGGTGTGCAACAGTCTTAAGCGGCCTAGGTGTGCAGGCGAGGCGACAAAAAGGGATTGGGAGCGGAGACAGCAGGAAGGGAGACGGAGGGAGAAGGAGCAGCCCCGGAGCCAGAAGCGTCTTTGGCGGAGACAACTCTGGCGGAGACAGTCCCACTATAGGAAGCAGCGGGAGCGGGAGCCTCCTCGGCCTCATCTTCGGGCGCCGACATATTGATGGTAACGATGTCCTGAATTATCAGGAACACCGCCATCAACGGCGACCACGAATCGACCCAACTCATTGTCGAAGTAAGATTTTCGGTACACACAAACACGAGCAGCGCAACAGCGCCAATGGCAATCACAACAATGCGGGCGCCCAAATTACCGCGGCGCTTACGGGACGTCACTCTCCCCCTTTCCTCTCTTTCCCTGCCGCGCCCTTTAATAAGAGCGGGCAAAAGCGCCGCGGACCACAGCAAACTAAAGACAACAAAAAGCAGGTTGATGAGCGCCCAGCTACCACCAACCGGAGAAGTCGCAGGCGTAGAATCGGAGGCCGCGAAGCCCGCAGCCAGAGGCGGCTCGGAGGCCGAAAGCGTCGTCACCGGCAAGCCGTTCACGGGGTCGACAAGCTCGGGCGCCGCGGGCAGAAGGCTCGGGGAGGAGGGCAGCAATTGCTCGGAATTGAGCGCGTTAGTATCCCCACCCCTCCTTTCCGTATTCGCGACGTCGGAAAACACGGCATCACCGGGAGAGGTGCCGGTGGCGATATTCGGCGTTATGTGCGAGGGACTTGTGGAGAGAGGCGCGACGTTCGCACTCGACGTGCCCATCTCGAATGCTATAAGTATAGTAAGGATAAACCCTATACTTATCGCAAGAAGAATGGAAAGAACCCTAATTTCCGGTGGAGCCTTGGTCGTATCTTTCATTTTTTCCCCCTTGAAGGAAGCGTGAGCCGCGTGATGATGGCACCCAAGCAAGCTGTTTCCTGTACTGAGAAGATTACTCGCTTGGGCGACAGGTTTGTAGTCCCGTTTGCCCGGGCGAACGGCAAAAAAGGGGCGCTTGACATGCGAAAATGCTATCTATCCAGCAGCAGATGAGCAATGGGGACAAGGACGGGCGCAGGTGGTTTGAGCCTCTCCCGTGGCTTCAGGCGTGGGGCAGATGGGGGGCGCAGGTGGGGCAGTCGTGGGGGGCAGGGTGGGTTCAGGTGGGGGCAGCCGTGGGGTTCAGGGTGAACGCAGGAGTGGTTTCAGGTGGAAGGCAGCCGTGGGAGGCAGCCGTGGGGTTCAGGCGTCGACGAACCACGCGGGGATGAAGCGCATGCCCGCCTTGACGGCGCGCTCCGCCTCGCGCGTGCTCCCCTCGTAGGAGAATAGTTCGGCGTAGAAGCGCTCGGAGTGGTTGAGGTGTTTGAGGTGGGCCGCCTCGTGCAGCACGACTTGGCGCGCCAGCTCCGCGGGGAAGAACAGGACGCGGCGGTCGATGCGGATGTCGCCCGCGCGGGTGCAGATGCCCCACGCGGATTTGCGATTGTTGACCGTGACGCTGCGCGGCGAGACGCCTATTTCGCGGCAGGCCGTCAGGGCGAAGGGCGGGATGGCCTCTTTTGCGCGGCGCGCCGTGAAGTGGACGAGGGCGCGGCGGCAGAGGGCCTCGTCGTGGATGGCGCCACTGACGCTGAGGGCGAGGACTTTGCGGCTGCCTTGGAAGCGGCGCAGGCCGCCCGGTCTGATGCTGACGGAGCGCGCCTGAGTGGGCTGGTAGCTTATGAGCCAGAGTTCGTTGGCCAG
>JAIRTN010000097.1 GCA_031254905.1 Coriobacteriales bacterium | reverse complement strand
TATCTGCGCTACTCTGCTATAGTGGAGGAGGGCTGTGGTGCTGTACGAGGAGCGGGGCGGCACGCATCCTGCAATAAAGTACGTGTAGGGGAAAAGGATGGAGACAAAGCGGTATGGTTAAAGGTATTCAGACGGTGTTTTTCGATGTCGGCAGCACGCTACTTAAGCCGGCGACGCCCGTGAGTGATGTTTTGGTGAGAGTGGCGGCCCGCTTGGGGGCACATGTCGACCCCGTACTTGCCGCGCGCAGCGTCCCCCGTATGTTCGCGTATTACGAGGAACTTTATAACGCCGATAATTCTCTTTGGGCCGACGAGGAATGCGCCATCAATGTCTGGCTGACCATCTACAGCTACCTCTGCGAACTTGTTGGCATCCCCGAGATTGGCCCTCAGGTTGCGCGGTTGACCTTTGAGGAGTTTCTTAACCCGTCCAACTGGGTGCCTTTTGACGATGTGCTGCCTACGCTTTCTGCGCTTAAGGAACGCGGCATCGCGCTCGGGCTTATCTCAAATTGGGATAGTTCGCTCGAAAACGTCATCGCCGGTGTGGGAATCAGTTCCTATTTTGATGTCACCGTGGCATCGACGGTTGTCGGTCTGTATAAGCCGCAGCCCGAAATATTCCGGTTTGCCTTAAACGAGATGGGCGCTCATGCCTCCGACACCATGCATGTCGGCGACCACCCGCAGGCGGACGCAGAAGGGGCGGCTGGCGTGGGGATTACGCCCGTCCTTATCGACCGTAATAACCTTCATGGGGATAGCGAGGCGTATATCCGTATCCAGAACCTGCAAGAACTCATCGAATACCTGTGAGGGCAACCGCAAACATCTGCAAACATCTGCAAACGGCCGTGGACGGCCGCAGACAACCATAAACAGGCGCAAGCAACGGCAATGTTCTGTAACAATCGGGCGAGGAATTGCCCCGAATGGCCAGAAAAAGTAGTACACTGTAAGTTCAGACAGATTTCAGACAGATAACGCTTTTCAGGAATACCCTCCAAGAGAAACCCTCCGTGGCCTGAGAGAGCGCCGGCGCCAGCATATAAGGCGACTGTCTGGGGAAGTGGATGATTTAGGCCGATGCTTCCCAAGGGACGGATGAGAAGGAAGTGATACCCATAGCAGGCAAGACGATTTCGGAGAAGATATTTTCCGCGCGCAGCGGAACGGACGCCCGGGCGGGCGACATCGTTATAGCGGATATTGATTTTGCGATGAGCCAAGATGGCACCTCGGCGCTTGCCATTGACGCGATTGCGTCGATGGGCGTGGGTGCCGAGACAGTTTTTGACCCTGAGAAGGTGGCGATGGTCATGGACCATAGCTGCCCCTCGCCCATTGAAGGCGTAAGCGCCATACAGGCGAAGATGCGTGCCTTTGGCAAGAAAAGCGGCGTGCGGATATACGACTGGGGTTGCGGCGTGTGTCATCAGGTCATCCCAGAAAGCGGCAAGGTTCTTTGTGGCGACCTTGTTGTTGGTTGCGACTCCCATACCTGCACCTATGGTGCGCTCAACATCTTCTCGACGGGCGTTGGCTCCACGGATGGCGCGGCGGCGATGGTTTCCGGCAAACTCTGGTTTAAGGTTCCCGAAACCCTGCGCGTCATTTACAAGGGCACGCTGCCGAGTGGCGTCTACTCAAAGGACCTCATCTTATATCTTGCGGGACTTATCGGGGCGGATGGCGCCACCTACCAAGCCATTGAGTTTTCCGGCCCGGTGATTGACGCGCTTTCCGTCGACGCGCGTATGACGATTTCTAACATGGCCGTCGAACTTGGGGCGAAGGCAGGGCTTATGCGGGCGGACGAAAAGACGCTCGCGTTTTTTGACGAGCGCGCCCGGCGCAACGGGATTTCGCTTAGTCGTCCCCTTCAGCCGGTTGACCCCGACCCCGACGCAAACTATGTAAATACCATCGAGATTGACGTAGGCGTACTTGAGCCACAGATTGCCAAGCCGCATGCGGTTGACAATGTTTCGCCCATCAGCGAAGTGGCGGGGTTGCCCGTCGCTGAGGGCTATATCGGAACTTGCACCAATGGGCGCTTGGAAGATTTTGCTATTGCGTCTAGCATATTGAAGGGTAAGAAGCTGCACCCCGACTTCCGCCTCGTTGTTGCCCCCGCCTCGCGCGACATCTACCTTGACGCCATGGCTGCCGGCTATATTCAGATTTTTGTCGAAGCCGGCGCAAGCGTGGTGACTCCGGGCTGTGGCCCCTGCGTTGGCACTCACAACGGCGTGCCGAGCGACGGGGAAAACATTATCTCGACCGCCAATCGCAACTTTAAGGGCCGGATGGGCAATTCCAACGCCTTTGTTTATCTGGGGAGCCCGGCAACGGTGGCCGCCTCGGCGCTGACCGCGCAGATAACCGACCCGCGAACCGTGTAAGAAACTCAGGCACCGGATACTACGAAAGGTTCAGTGAGAACGGCATGACAATACAGGAGACACCACAGGCGACGATACAGGCGAAGGCATATACATTCGGCGATGATATCAACACCGACTACGTCATCAGCGGCAAATACAAGTTCAAATCAAACGACATGAACGAGATGGCGAAACACGCCATGGAGGAACTCGACCCGCATTATTATGAGCGCGTTTCTCCTGAGGGAGGCATCCTCGTGGCGGGCACGAATTTCGGCTGCGGTTCGTCGCGCGAGCAGGCCCCGCTCGTCCTTATCCACTCAAATACCAAGGCGGTAATCGCAAAGAGTTTCGCCCGCATCTTCTATCGCAACGCGATAAACACGGGTTTGCCTCTTGTCGAGTGCGACACGAGCCGCATTAACGAAGGCGACTTCTTAGAAATTGATTTGGAAGGCGGGATTGTGAAGAATCGGACGACGGGAGAGGAGATTTCCTTTTCCCCGTTGCCATCGGTTATGGCGAAACTTCTCTCTGAGGGTGGGCTTGCGGCGCATTTCCGCACGCACGGCACCTTCGTATTGGAGTAAAGATGGCTGCCAGCAAAAAAGAGGTTGCCGTGTCCGCCGCATCCGCCGTCCCCCCAGTCGTCGCCGTTCCCGCCAAGCCCGCGTCCCCCAAGCCTCCCGCCCCCGCAAAAGCGCCGGCAAAACCCAAGCCTTCATCAAAGGCAAAGGGCAAACCTGCCGCCGACACCACGCGCATCGTCTTCGACCCCTCGGCTGACCGCACCGCGGTTGCCGAGCAGGCAATAGGAAACCCCTCCGTCCTCATGGCGCTCATCGAGAATCTCTCGACGGAGGCGCGCCGCATCCGCCAGTTTAGTGCGGCGGCCATCGGCGTTGTGTCCGAAAGCGCGCCTGAGGTCTTGGTTGCCCATATCCCGCACATCGTCGATGCCCTCCATCGCCCCGAGGCGCAGACGCGCTGGGAGAGCCTCGAGGTTCTCACGCGCATTGTCTCGTACAACCCGGAGGCCTGCGACGACGCGCTCATCGGCGCGGAGGGCTCGCTGTACGACGAGGAGTCCGGCGTCGTTCGCCTCGCCGCGGTTCGCTTCCTCTGCGCCTACGGCTCGCTGGACGCCGAGCGTTCCACGCGGGTATGGCCCCTGCTCGACGAGGCAATCCAGTGCTATCATGGGGACCCCGAGTTCCAAGACATGCTTATCTCGGTCATCAGTTTCGCCTCCGGAAACATCGGCAAAGACGTGCGTTCCTCGCTCGCAAGCCGCATGGGCTTCGACGCGGCGAACGCCAGAGGAGCGCTCAAACGCCGCGCGCTTCAGATTATCGAGCTTTGTGGGAAGAAATAGTGCCGGGGTGCCTTCAGGGCAACGGCACCCGCGGAAAGGGTAATGATGTCGAATAAAATCAGGATGACCACACCCCTCGTCGAACTCGACGGGGACGAAATGACGCGCATCATCTGGGCGTGGGTCAAAGAGATACTGATAGAGCCCTTCGTCGAACTCAAAACCGCGTACTTCGATTTGGGCCTCAAGGAGCGCGAGCGCACGCACGACCAAGTCACCGTCGACGCCGCGGAGGCGATAAAGCGCTTCGGCGTGGGCGTAAAGTGTGCCACGATAACCCCAAATGCGGAACGTGTGGAGGAGTACGGGCTCAGTCGGATGTACGCCTCGCCCAATGCCACGATTCGGGCCCGCCTCGACGGCACGGTCTTTCGTGCGCCCATACTTGCGGCGGGCATCACCCCCTTCATCACGGCGTGGAAAAAGCCCATCACCATCGCCCGCCATGCCTACGGAGACATCTATCGCAATGCTGAGATGAGAATCGCCGATGAACTAGCTGGCGCGAAAGTTGAACTTGTGGCCACGACGCCTACGGGTGAGGAGCGGCGCGTCCTTGTCCACAATTTTAATGAAGGCAACGGCACGGGCATCATTCAGGGCATCCATAACACCGACGAGTCCATCGCTTCTTTTGCCCATGCCTGCATGATGTTTGCGCTCGATAGTGGGCAGGATTTGTGGTTTGGGACGAAGGATACGATTTCTAAGACCTACGACCGGCGCTTCCGGGACGTTTTCGACGAGGTGTATAGTAGTCATTATCACCAACGTTTTTCTGAAGCTGGCATCGAGTATTTTTATACGCTTATCGACGACGCGGTTGCCCGGGTTATTCGTTCGACGGGCGGCATTATTTGGGCCTGCAGGAACTACGACGGCGATGTTATGAGTGATATGGTGGCAACGGCGTTTGGCTCTCTTGCGATGATGACCTCGGTTCTTGTTTCGCCCCAAGGTTACTACGAGTTTGAGGCGGCACATGGTACCGTGCAGCGCCATTATTACCGGCATTTGGCGGGGGAGGAGACTTCGACGAACTCTGTCGCGACGCTGTTTGCTTGGACGGGTGCGCTGAAAAAGCGTGCGGAACTCGACGGCCTGCCCGAACTTGTCCAGTTTGCCGGCAAACTTGAGGACGCGGCGCTTGCGACCATCGAAAGCGGAACCATGACAGGCGACCTCTACGCGCTTTCGGCGCTGCCGCAAAAAAGGAAAGTCGATACAAAAACCTTTCTTTTGGAGATTGCGCAGCGGATTGCGGGGTAGTATAGAAGAAGAAGGTTTTTCGGGGAGATTTGCGGAAAACCTGCGGGAAGATTTACGGAAAGATTTACGGAAAAGCAAGGATTTGCGGGAAGATTTGCGGGAAAAGAGCAAGGGAAGGCTTTCGAGAAAGCTTACACACAGGCTTACGAGAAAAAGCAAGGAAAGATTTCGTCGTTTCTGGAGGAGACCATGCCGTACCACATCAAGGACATTACGTTGGCAAATGCCGGGCGCGCTCGAATCGAGTGGGCCGACCTCGACATGCCGGTACTCGCGAATATACGCGAACGTTTTAGGCGCGAGCGCCCCTTTGAGGGATTGCGCGTATCTGCCTGCCTACACGTGACGACCGAAACGGCAAACCTCATGCGCGCGCTTGTCGCGGGCGGCGCCGATGTGGTGTTGTGCGCGTCCAATCCGCTTTCGACACAAGATGACACGGCCGCGGCGCTCCTGCAGCATTATGGCGTGCGCACCTACGCCATCAAGGGGGAGGACACGGCGACCTACTATAAGCACATCGACCGCGCAATTGACCATCAGCCACATATTACGATGGACGACGGCGCGGACGTCGTTGGGCGCATACACGACAAGCGCCCCGAGGTCATCGAGGGCATACTCGGCGGCACCGAGGAAACCACGACCGGCGTCGTCAGGCTTTCCGCCATGGCAAAAGACGGCGCGCTGCGCTATCCCATCATCGCGGTCAACGACGCCAAGACCAAGCATTTCTACGACAACCGCTACGGCACGGGCCAGTCGACCCTCGATGGCATCGTCCGCGCGACCAATCGCCTGCTCGCAGGTCGTACCCTCGTAATCAGCGGCTACGGCTGGTGCGGCCGCGGTATCGCCATGCGCGCGGCAGGCATGGGCATGCAGGTCATCATTTGCGAAGTTGACCCCTTCAAGGCGCTTGAGGCATACATGGACGGCTATCGGGTCATGCCCGCCGTTGATGCCGCCCGACACTGTGATATCTGGGTGACAGTCACCGGCAATCTCAATGTTATCGGCTCTGCGGCCTTCGCGGTGCTCAAAAGCGGTGCCATCATCTGCAATTCCGGCCATTTTAACTCGGAAATCGACATCCCGTGGCTTGAAGAAAATGCGACGGATAAGCGCGAGCTGAAGCCTCTGGTCAAAGAATACCGTCTGGCCGATGGCCGCAAGATTATCCTGCTGGCGGAAGGTCGCCTCATCAACCTCTCCGCCGCGGAAGGTCATCCCGCCGAAGTCATGGATATGAGTTTTGCCAATCAGGCGCTGACCGCCGAGTATCTCGCGCACTACTCAGCGCAGATGTCGCCGGGCGTCTATCGTGTCCCCAACTCGATAGACGAAAACATAGCGCGCCTCAAACTCCACTCTCTCAACGTGAGCATCGACGCGTTGACGTCGGAGCAGGAGGAGTATTTGAACTCGTGGAAACACGGTACGACCTAAGGAAATAACTATGGCAACTGATTTTTCCCAGCTTCCTCGGACCATCTGGTGGGAAGTGGACGCGAGCGACGGCATTGCCGGCGTCTACCTCATCGACCAGACGCGCCTGCCCCTGCGCGGCGACGTACTCTGCTGTCGCACGCTCGAAGGGGTTGAGATTGCCGTCAAAACGCTCGCGCTGCGTGGCGCGCCGGCCCTTGGCGTCGGCGCGGCGATGGCGATAGCGCTGTGGAGCGAGAACGAATCAACCGCGACGACGACGGAGGAGTGGCTTTTGGGCGTCGATGAGGCGGCCGCGCGCATAGGAGAGGCGCGTCCGACTGCCGTCAACCTCGCTTGGGGAGCAGAGCGCGCCCGCGCCTTTGCCCATGCGGAAGCTGCCCGGGGCTGTTCTCTGGCGGAGGCAAAGCAGGCCCTCGTCATGTTCGCGCAGCAGATGGCAAAAGAGGACGAGGCGACCAATCGGGCAATCGGCGAGAATGGCGCCCCCCTGATAGCGCCGGGATCCCGCGTGCTGACCCACTGCAACGCCGGTTCGCTGGGTACTTCGTGGTTCGGAACCGCGCTCGGTGTCATCTATACAGCTTTTGAGAGGGATAAAATCGAGGGTGTTTGGGCCTGCGAAACTCGCCCACTTAACCAAGGTGCCCGCTTGACCGTTTGGGAGTTGATGCGTGTCGGCGTGCCCTGCGCGCTTATCAGCGACAGCATGGCGGCGAGTGTCATGGCGCAGGGCTGGGTCGATGCCGTCTTTGTCGGCGCTGACCGTATCTGCGCAAACGGCGATACTGCTAATAAAATTGGCACTTTAGGCTTGGCGCTGCTGGCGCAGCACTATGCCATACCCTTCTATGTCTGCGCCCCTTCCTCAACCATCGACCGAACGCTTACCGACGGCAGTCAGGTGCCCATTGAGCAGCGCGACCCTCGCGAACTTACAGGCTTTACTGCCTCAGGCATCATTGTCCCCGATGACGCGACCTCGGCTCAGGCCTTCGACCTGCTTACCGCCTCCGGTAGTCGTTCAATCGCCTTTAAGGACGGGCATCAGATGTCGATAGAGCGCAAGGGCGGTGCCTATTCCTTCGACGCGTGGTTCCAGACAACGCCGTCGCAGGTTACGGTCTACAATCCCGCCTTCGATGTTACCCCCGCCCGCCTCATCACTTCCATCATCACCGAAACCGGCGTATTCAACCCCGACAATCTCTAAGGAAGCCTGTGCATGAGGTCGATTAATTCCTGTTGCGAATGTACGTTCAATTTTGTGTAAATGCTTTTCGTATGAGTGTTTACCGTATTTATTGATATGAAGAGTGCATCGCGGATATATGGTCTATTTCTGCCCATTAACAAGTAGGACAGCACCTCTTCCTCTCTATGCGACAAGCCGTGATCTGCTGCGAGCCGGTGTCCCCAAACGCGTTGTGTCTCGCCTATCATGGAGTCGATTTGGATATCTGTTTTCACAGGCTGTCCCTCATGAAGTCGGTAGAAGATCCCGCTGGTAGCGAAGGATTCCGCTTTGCGTGCCAAGATCATGGTGAGCGAGACGGTAATCGTCACTAAGGCTGTCAAAAATAACAGTATGCCGTCTTTATCCAAAAAACCTGAAAACCGCGTATAGAGCAATGCTCCACCTGCCGTACCCAGCGATATTCCCGTCAAGTAACAGGCAAAGAAAAAGACACCCCTTCTCTCGTCTTGTTGTGCTGCTCTTGCAAAAAGGATGTAGAAGAATGCTTGCAAACAAAAAGAAAGTGCCGTATTTGTCATCCGAACGAGATGAGCGCCTGCTAAGTTGTTCATGTGCAGGAAAACGAGCGTAAGTAGTATCAGGGGAATCGTCCATGATACAGCAAGTGCTACATCCACGGCTTTCGTATAACTCAATGCCAGAAAAATGAAAACTGAGAAAATTAACAATGGCAAGAGGAATTCCGTAATAATGTTAGAATTTTGCTCGGTTATTGTTCCCGGGACAGTGGATCTGACCACACCGTACCAAGCTCTAAATATTGACAAAATAATGAGGGTTGCC
>JAIRTN010000015.1 GCA_031254905.1 Coriobacteriales bacterium | reverse complement strand
ACCCACCCGTGTAAGTCCGTGGCTCTATCAGATCAAAACGTTGGCACCCTCGGTGCCAACGGATAGTGCATATGAGCACATGATGCTATCGAAGATGGTGGTGCTGGGTTTTATCAGGGGTGGGATCAGGGCGCCACACCGTGTGACTAGTAACCGGTGAAGTTCGTCCGGGCGAACGGCGAAAATTTGTGCTTGCATTCCTGTGAAGTCCTCCGTATAATGCTTATATGAACAAATGCTCATATAAACATTAAAAGAGGTAATCATGGTTGTATATCTATCAGAAAACGAGTACGTAGCCGAGGATGCGACAGCAGGGGCGGCAGAAGCGCAGAGCGCTGCGTCCTTATCCCCATTATCTTCTTCCGTTCCTTGTGCTTCGTCAGGATGTGAGTTCGACGAGACTTGTTGTGGCGCGCTTATCCGCAACAGCGAGTCTCTGTACGGGAGCATGGGCGCCGTGCCAAGCGACGCGCTTATCTATCGGGCGACGGAGATTTTTGCCGCGCTCGCGGATTCGACCCGTTTTAAGATACTGTGCTCGCTTGCCGCCGGGGAGTTGTGCGTCCACGAGTTGGTCGAGATTTGCGGTGTTTCTCAATCCGCGGTCAGCCACCAACTGCGTCTGCTCAGGGACCGCGACCTCGTAACCGCGCGTCGCATGGGGCAGAAGGTTGTCTATCGTTTTTCCGACGACCACGTGCGTTCTCTTATCATCATCGGTCTTGAGCACGCGGCGGAGAGGGAGGTCTGACATGTGCGCTGAATCCCACAACCATCATCAGCACGCGCACCACCAGCACCAACACCCGCACCAACACCCGCACCAGCATCACCACCACCACGGGCAGGCCTGCGCCTGTGGCTGCTCCGGCGAGACTGTCTGTGTCGAGCATTCGATGTCGGGCGCGTCCTTGGGTACGTCCTCGGGCGCCTCCTCAAGTGCGTCCTCGAGCGCCTCGTCCCTCTCCCCACTTTCTCATAGCCACGACGCCAGTGGCGGTGGCGGTAGCGCCGGAGAAGGCGCCGGAGACAGCGACGAGGACGACGACGGCTCCTCGCCCTGCGCCTGTTGTGCGCATGGTGAGCAGGAAAATGAGGATGAAGGTGAGAAGCGCAGGACGGCGGTGCTGCTTATTGCCTGCGCCGTTTCGACCCTTGCCTCTGCCGCGCTTCATATCGCCGGGTTTTCCGGGCCCATTCTTACGCCGCTTGCGACCATACTTGCGATTATCGGCTCGCTCATAGGCCTGTTCATCATCGCGCCGGCGGTGCGCTCGGCCGTTGTTAACCGTTCAATCGACATCAACATCCTCATGATGATTGCCGTCATCGGCGCGTGGCTGCTCGGCGACTTTGTTGAGGCCGCGGCTGTTGTGCTGTTCTTCTGTGTCGGGGAGTGGCTTGAGGAGTTTGCTATCTCGCGCAATCGCGCCTCCATCGAGCGTCTTATGGACCTCACGCCGCAGGTTGTACGTGTTAGGCGGGGAGAGGAGATTGTCGAGGTTGCTCCTGAGGAGGTCGCGCTCGGTTCCACCATTATCATCCGCCCCGGCGACCGCATTCCTCTCGACGGAACCGTCAGTGCCGGCGCCGCTTCGGTTGACGAATCGCCTATCACCGGCGAATCGGTTCCTGTGCGCAAGCAGACGGGCGACATGCTCTACGCGGGCTCGCTGTCCGTCGATGGCAGGCTTGAGTTTGTCACCACGGCAACCGTTGCTGATTCAACCTTGGCGCGCATCGTCGCTCTCGTTGAGGAATCGCAGAAAAAGCGTACGCCTTATGAGCGCTTCATCAACCGCTTTGCGCGCTACTATACGCCGCTTGTGGTTGTCATAGCCATCCTTGTCGCCCTCGTACCGACGATAATCGGCCTTGTTACACCCATCGAAACCGGCGGCATCGCCGTCTGGGGCTACCGCGCGCTCGCCTTGCTCGTGATTGCCTGCCCCTGCGCGCTCGTCATCGCCACACCGGTCAGCGTGGTTACGGGGCTTTCCCGCGCCGCCCGCATGGGTGTGCTCGTAAAGGGTGGGGCCTTCCTCGAGTTGGGCTCCAAGGTTCGGGCCATCGCCTTTGACAAGACCGGCACTCTTACCTACGGGCGTCCGACGGTTACGGAGGTCGTAGCGCTGCCCGCGGCCGTTGATGTTCTTGGCTCTGGGGTGGGTGGCCGTGAAGGCATCCTCGCCTACGCCGCCGCGCTCGAGCAGGATTCAACCCACCCGCTTGCCCGCGCCGTCCTCGCGGCCGTGTTGGACAAAGGCACCATCCCGCAGGCGAGCGCCGTCAGCGAGATTGCCGGGCGAGGCATTGCGGGCGAGGTCAACGGCATCGCCGTGGCTGTGGGCAGTTCGTCGTACGCGCAAAGCATCGCCGAGCTTTCCTCCGAGGTTCGCGAGCGCATAAACGCCATAGAGCAAAGCGCCGCCACGGTTCTTGTGGTGTTGGCAAACGCCGTGCCCATCGGCTTGGTTGGGGTCAAGGATGTCGTGCGCGAGGAGAGCCGCATGCTGCTCAGCAAGCTCCAAGGCACGCACGGCATGCATACGGTCATGCTCACCGGAGACAACGCCACCACCGCACATGCCATTGCGCGCGAGGCAGGCATCGAGCAGGTTTATCCCGAACTGCTCCCCCATGAAAAAATGGAGCGCATTGAGGAACTCAAGCGCGCATACGGAACCGTGGCAATGGTCGGCGACGGTATCAACGACGCGCCGGCGCTCGCGCTCGCCGACGTGGGCGTGGCCATGGGTGCGGCATCGAGCGACACCGCCATCGAGGTGGCCGACGTTGCGCTTATGGCAAACAACATCGAGGTACTGCCCGCGTTCTTCAGGCTTGCGCGCAAGGTTGTGAGCACCATCCACGTCAACATCGTCTTTGCGCTTCTCGTTAAGGTGGTGGTCATGGTGCTTGCCATCGCCGGCATCGCCCAAATGTGGATGGCGATTTTCGCCGACGTCGGCGTGCTGATACTCGTGCTGCTCTACAGCATGCGCCTCGGCCTGTCCTTCGGCAAATCCGCCCTCGGCAAGTAGCTCGAAAAGCACTGACGTATCTCGCCCCCGCCTCCTAAATTTTGCAGTACAATCATTCCCAACATGTGGGAGCATTTTTTAACATACCGGACGGAGATACCGGCAGGGCTCGGATGGGACCACTACAGCGCCCCCCATCTGATTTACCTGCTCGGTTTCGCCGCGGCGACGCTCATCATGGCCATCATCTATTGTCGCGCCAGCGCACCCGTGCGCAAAAGGATACGCGTCGCCTACGCCTGCATCGTCGTGCTTCTCGAGGTCGTCAAACAGCTCATCTGCCTCATACTGGGCGTCTACGAACCGGGCCTCATCCCCCTGCACCTCTGCGGCATGAGCATCATCTTCATCGCCGTCCACACGGCCTTCCCCAACAAAACAACCGCCGAACTGCTCTACAGCCTCTCGGTGCCCGGTGCCCTCGCCGCCCTCCTTTTCTCCGACTGGAACATCTACCCGCTCGCAAATTTCTTCTGCCAGCAAAGTTTCTTCATCCACTTCTTTGAGTTCTCCTACCCCATCCTGCTGGTGGCCTCCGGCGAACTGCGCCCGCGCTTCACGCAACTGTGGCGCTGCGTCGCCTACCTGCTCGTCGTCACGCCGCCCATCTATTTCTTCAATCACTCCTTCGACACAAACTTCTTCTTCCTCAACGAAGCCGCCCCCGGCTCGCCCCTCGCCTTCCTCCAATCCAACCTCGGCAACCCCGGTTACATATTCGGTTTCGCCGCCCTTGTCCTCGCCGTCTGGCTCGTTATGTACTTCCCTTGGATACTGAAAACCTTCTGGGACAAGAAGCACGCAGCCCCTCAATAATAAAGATATACAGGGATAACCCCGGCTCCTCCCACCTCACACCCGCCCCGCTCCACAAGCCTAAAACGTGGCGCTCCAACATAGCGTTACGCATTGCATTTTCTTGCGCCGTAACCTCCGCTCGTTTTTATCCCGATGCCATCCGCACGACTAGATTTCTCT
>JAIRTN010000124.1 GCA_031254905.1 Coriobacteriales bacterium | reverse complement strand
ATACGCACCCCCATGAACGCCATCATCGGCATGACCTCGATAGCGCGCAGCACCAAGGAACTTCGCCAAAAAGACGACGCGCTCGAAAAGATAGACGGCGCCTCCCGTCATTTGCTCGGCGTCATCAACGACATTCTCGATATGTCGAAACTCGACGCGAAGAAACTCGACCTTTCGCTGACGAACTTCAATTTCTCGGACATGCTGTATCGGGCACTCGCCATCAACGAATTCAGCATCGAGAGCAAGCACTTGGCCTGCGACCTCACCGTCGACGAAAGGATTCCGCTCGCTCTCATCGGCGACGACCAGCGCCTCTCCCAAGTCGTCACAAACCTCCTCTCCAACGCCGTCAAGTTTACGCCCGAGGGCGGACGCATCTCTATAGCCGCCAAGTTCATCGAAGGCGATGGCGAGCACTGTACCGTTAGAACCTCCATCCGCGACACCGGCATCGGCATCAGCGAGGAGCAACTGCCGCAACTCTTTGCCTCCTTCCAACAGGCCGAATCCGGCATATCCCGCAAATACGGCGGAACCGGCCTTGGTCTGGCCATATCAAAGAGCATCATAGAACTCATGGAAGGGCGTATATGGGCCGAGTCAAAACTCGGCGAAGGCTCAACCTTTTCCTTTGAAATCTCTCTATCCTACGGCGACGAAACGATGTGGCTGCTTGAGGAGGCCGACGGCGCACAGACAGACCCGGCGCTGCCCCTCGATTTCTCGCGCTACGAAATCATGCTTGCCGAGGATGTCGAGGTCAACCGCGAAATCGTTGCCGCCTTCCTTGAGGACACCGGCATCACGATAGCAATGGCCGTAAACGGCCGTGAGGCCCTCGAACTTTACGAGGCCGAACCCTCGCGCTATGACCTCATCCTCATGGACGTGCAAATGCCCGAGATGGACGGTCTCGAGGCAACGCGGCGCATACGCGCCCTCAAGGCTCCTGAGGCGCGCGACGTGCCCATCGTCGCGATGACGGCCAACGTCTTTAAGGAAGACGTGGAAAGCTGTCTCGAAAGCGGCATGAACGACCACATCGGCAAACCCATCACCGTCGAAGGTCTCAAAGCGGCTCTCGCGAAATACCTCGGCTGACCCGTTCTTATCCCCATTATTCTTCTTTTTGCCTTGCGTGGCCTGCTATAATCAATTCAACGGAAACATCGGCGTTGCTCAAACTTTTGTAAGAGGTGGTATGATGAGCGAGGTTCTTGAGAAGGCACAACGGGCGCGTGTTGCGGCTGGTGAGATGGCTAAAGTTGACGCGACGACGCGCAACGGGGCGCTTGTTGCCCTTGCGGATGCCTTGGAGGGCCGCGCCGCGTATCTGCTTGCGGAGAACGCCTTGGATGTGGATGAGGCGCGCGCGAAGGGAACCGACGAGGCGCTTATCGACCGCCTGTTGCTCACGGAGGCGCGCGTTGCGGACATTGCCGGAGCGCTGCGGACGCTGGCCGGGCACGATGACCCTTTGGGAACCGTTGTTGAGGGACGCACGCTTTACAACGGGATTCGCCTGCGCCGTATTCGCGTACCGCTGGGCGTTGTCGCCATGATTTATGAGGCGCGTCCCAACGTTACCGCCGATGCCGCCGGGCTTTCGCTGAAAACCGGGAACGCCTGCGTGCTGCGCGGCAGTTCTTTGGCGAACCGCTCGAATATCGCCATGACCGCCATTTTGTATGAGGCGGGGCTCGCGGCGGGGCTGCCTACATTTTGGCTTCAGTCCATCGAAACCACCGACCGCGCGGCGACAAACGAGCTTATGTCCTTGCATGGTCTCATCGACGTGCTGATTCCTCGAGGCTCCGCCTCGCTCATTCGCACGACGGTTGCCAACGCCAAGGTGCCAGTCATCGAGACAGGGGAGGGGAACTGCCACCTCTATATCCACGAGACCGCCGACCCTGACATCATCATCCCCATAGCCATCAACGCCAAGACTCAGCGCCCGGGCGTTTGCAATGCCATCGAATCTATTCTTGTCGATGAGGCTGTGGCACCTCGTTTTGTTCCGTCGCTGCTTGAGGCGCTGGCCGCTGCAGGGGTGTGCATCCATGCCGACGAAGCCGCCTTTGCGCTGGCCCAGACGCTGGGAGAGCCTGTGACAAGCCACGTGGTGGTGGCAACCGAGGATGACTGGGGCACCGAATACCTTGCGTTTGAACTTGCGCTTAAATGCGTCAGTGGTATCGATGAAGCTATCGCCCACATCAACACCTATGGCACGCATCATTCGGAGTCCATTTTGAGCCGGGATTACGAGGCGGTTACGCGCTTTTTGGCTGAAGTCGATTCGGCGGCGGTCTACGCAAACGCCTCGACGCGCTTTACCGATGGTGGGGAGTTTGGCCTTGGCGCCGAAATCGGCATTTCGACCCAGAAACTCCACGCGCGCGGGCCGATGGGCTTAGAGGCGCTGACATCCACGAAGTTCATACTGGAAGGGGACGGACAGATACGTTGAGTTCCGACTTTGTTATCTCCTCGCGTTTCGACGCGCTGATAGACAAGGGTGGGCAGCCTTTTCGGCTTGGGCTTTTTGGAGGCACCTTCGACCCGGTGCACATCGGCCACCTTCACGTTGCCCAGCGCGCGTGGGAGCAGTTTTCCCTCGACGGGGTTTTATTTGTTCCGACAGGCAAACCGGTCAGGAAGCTGGGCTTTAAGCTTTCTGCCGCCGAGGATCGATACACGATGCTGAAGGCGGCAATCGCGGGCAACGAGCGCTTCGACGTCAGCCGTATCGAGATTGAGCGCGCGGGCGTAACCTACACCATCGACACCCTTCGAGTCCTCAAGGAACGTTTCGGCGAGAAGCTGAGGCTCTTTTTCATCGTTGGTTCCGACGCGCAACTCGACATCGTTACGTGGAAGGAGGCGGATGAGATAGCCACGCTGGTGACGGTTTTGAGTGCCCAGCGAAAAATCTCGCAAGACAGCGCGCCTCTCTTGCCGCATAATGGAAACAGCTTCGATATTCGGCATATCGATTCTTGCCCCCTCGATGTCTCGTCGCACGAACTGCGCGAATGGGTGCGACAAGGGCACAGCATACAGTACCTTGTTCCCGATGTGGTTTATGCGTATATCAAGGAGCAGCGGCTTTATCAGGACTAGACGAGGGATAGTTTAGCGATAGTTTTAGAGGTACTTTTAGAAGTAGTTGAAAGATAGGACGGCACGACGGACATCTATAAGGCAATATACGAGCGAGCGCGACCTCTGCTTGAGCAACGTTTAACCGAGTACCGGCTCCTGCACTCCATCGGTGTGGCGGACACCGCGGCTTCGATGGCCGCGCGTTACGGCGTTGATGTTGAGCAGGCGCGCGTTGCCGGTCTGCTTCATGATTGGGACAAGGACCTCACCGACGAGCAGTTGCTCGTGCGCGCCGAGGAGTTTGGCATCGAGTTGATTGCCAACCCGGAGGACATGGCGGCCTTGCTGCACGCGCAGACAGGGGCGGCGGCGGTTAAGCGGGAATTCCCCGATGTGGGCGATGAGGTCATTCGGGCGATTTCTCGACACACCTCGGCTGCCCCGGACATGTCCGACCTCGATATGATAATCTACGTAGCCGACATGATAGAACCCCTGCGCTCGCAGGGCAATCTCACCCCCCTGCGCATGCTGGTTGGAAAGGTGTCGCTCGAACTGCTGTTTCTCAGGTCTTTCGAGATGACCATGGACCATCTTATCCACCGCCATCGTTTTATACATCCCGCCTCGCTGGAGGTTTGGAACGCGTATGTCGCTCGGGAACGCAATAGAAACTGAAAAGGAGTTTGTGTGGCAACAAGGACAACAAAGGAAACGACGACAAAGACGACAAAGACGATAAAGGGAAACCCAAGGGATTGGGCCCTGCTTGCCGCGCGCGCGGCCGACGATAAGAAGGCGGCCGACATCGTTGTGCAGGAGGTGCGCAAGGCCCTGCTCATCACGGATTACTTCGTTATCGCCACAGGCGCGAACAACCGCCAAGTGGACGCCATAACCGAGGCAATCGAAGAAGCGCTGCGTACCGAGGCGGGCATCAGGCCCATCGGGCGCGAGGGCCTCGACGAGCAGACATGGGTGCTGCTCGATTACGGCGACATCGTTGTGCACATATTCCAGCCCGAGCTGCGGGAGTTTTACCGCCTTGAGTCGCTGTGGAGCGACGCCCCCTTCGTCGATTTGGAGGAGGCGGGCATCGAACAGACCGCGTACTCCGAGCGCGTAGCAAAGCTGCGCGCGCTTCCGTAGGAGGGCGCGGGTTTTCCGTCATTGTCAGGTTTGTCCCGACAATCCAATCTCATCTATTCTGCTGCTGTTTCCTGTTTTAAGTAGAGATTCAGCATCCTCATGACCTCGGAAAGGTCGAGGGGCTTGCCCACGTGGTCATCCATGCCGGCCGCGAGGCATTTTTCGATGTCCTCGCGAAACACGCTGGCGGTCATGGCGACGATGGGCAGCGTTTTCGCCTGCGGCACATCAAGCGCGCGTATCTGGCGCGTCGCCTCAAGCCCATTCATCCGAGGCATCTGCACGTCCATAAATATCAGTTCGTAGCGCTCGGGTTCCTTCGTGAACATGTTGAGCGCCTCGGCCCCGTTTTCCGCCGGGACTATCTCAAGCTGCGTAGGCTCAAGCAGGGCGTAGACGATTTCGCGATTGACCTCAACATCCTCGGCGAGCATGATACAGTGGCCCTTAAAGGTGCTTCGCTCCGCTGCCACTCCGCCGCCTTCTCCCGCACCCGCGCCCGCACCTGCGCCAGCCGCTCCGCCCGCACCCGCCTCGCTCTCCGCCCCCGCCTCGACCTCGGCGCAGCGCTCCAGCTTAACGGTAAACCAGAAGGTAGAGCCCTTGCCAAGTT
>JAIRTN010000110.1 GCA_031254905.1 Coriobacteriales bacterium | reverse complement strand
AACACGCCGCTCGACGATTTTGACCTTGATTCTTTTCTCAAGGAGAACAATTTTTTGCCGGCCGAGGACAGGAAGAAGGAGAGCCGTTCGCCCTCCCGTCGCGCCCTTCCAGAGTTAGAAGGCTTAGATGGGGATAATGACGGGGCCGATGTCGGGCTCGAATCCGTCCCGGAGGCAAAGCCGACTTCTCAAGTTGTTGCCCCCTCGCCCTTTGATGAGGCGGCGAAAAGCGGCACGCGAAGCACGCGGAAGGTTGGCGGGGGCGCTAGAGGCGCTGCTGGGGCTGGGGCTGGCGTAGCTGATGGGGCCGGCAAGCTGAGCGAGGACGAGGCTTCTGACGAGGCCATCAAAGGCGGCAAAGGCCGCAAAGCCACCAAGGGCAACGAGGGCACTGATGCCGACGAAGCCGATAAGGCCGACAATGCCAGCAAGAACGCGTCACGGAAAACCGCCAAGGTCGACGCCCCGAAAAAGACTGGCACCTCACGTGGAGGCGAGAGCGTGGGCAGCAGCGCGGGCGGCGGCGAAGTCAGTGGCGAGGGCGGCGGCGAATCCAGCAAGGCTGGCAAAGCCGAGACTGCGAAAAAGAGCGGTAGGGCCGCCAAGACCGACCTCAACGCAACCATGAGTTACGATGCCCTCGGCGAGAGTTATCCCGAGATTCCTCTCGTTGGGGTTGAAAAACACTCCTTTGACGGCGATGGCGCGCCGAAGGAAAAGCCCGAAAATTCCCGTGCGTCTTCGGATTCCCGTCTGGACTTCGACGCGAGGTACTTCGGCGAGGTCAGGAACAGGACCTCAGGGAGGCGGGAGACACGCGACGCAGAATCCGTGCCGTCCTCGTCCCTATCCAAAGACACCACGAGGGCTCTGCCTTCGACCCTTGCGAACAAGGTACCTTCCGTGGACACGCCCGCAACCGGCGGCGCCGCGGGTATGGGCGCGGGGATGGCGAGCGCGGCTGCAACGGCTGTGGGCGTGCCAAACAGGGTCGGTTCCACCGAGGCGCCCAAGCCAAGACGGCGAGCCGCCTCAAGCGCAGCATCCGCGGCAACCTCGGCAACCTCGGGCGCAACCACCTCGGGCTCGACGGCTGCAGGTGCGGCTGGCTCGGCGGCCTCCTCAGGTAGAACCGCAGGTAGACGCGGTGCGAAGCCCGTGCCAACCTCGGCTGTTTCTGCGGACGTGATGGCGATGGATTCCATCATGAGCGGCAAGACCGCCTCGCGGCGCGGTCAACGCCTCTCGTCACTGGCGAACCCTGAGGACTTCCAAGAAACGCATTTTGCCGACAGCAGCTACCGGATTCGCGGCGGCGGCACGCGGCACAACAGGCCCAGCCTACCCCTGCTCATCATCATCGCGGTGGTGGTAGTGGTTGGGGCTGGCTTGCTCATATACTCGCTTGCTACTGCCTATGACAACCTGCTGGTGGAAAAACCACCCGTGAACAACGTTACGCTGACCTCGAGCGAAACGAGAACCGCCATCGATGAGGAGATGCCTCGCCTGCTTGATTACCTCAGTGGCAACGCGGATGCCGCCTATGCGGTTCTTGCGGAGGCTGGCCAGAATGTCACCCTCGATGAGCGCGTGACCCTGAGCAATTTTGACTCGAGCGCGCAGGGCAAGAAGGTCATCCACCTCAGTCCGACGGTGGATGCGGCCATCCTCGACGAGGGCTATTACGAGGGCGGATTTGATGCCTATACCCTCGATGAACTGCAACAATCCTTTAATGGGGCGTGGATACTCGACATCTTGCATGGCAACTCAGGCGCCTATCTCCAGTTTGACTATATCAATTTTGCAGCCACTTCCCTTGAGAGCGAGTTTGACTATCTTCGGGGGAGGCAGGAGTTGCGCGGCGAGAACTCGATTGTCGACAACCAAGGCGAGGACGACTTTGGCAACATTTATATCCAAGGCTCCGTTCTCATCGGCGAGACAAGGTATTACTGGAAACTCCTCGGGCTGCCCTTTGGCGACTACTACAGCGGCGCCGACCGCCGTAAGCTGCCGGATACCGCCATTTTTGTCCGCTGTCGAATCGCCGACTACGATTTTTATGGAGCAGCAGAGATACCTACCGATGATGGTTCGGGTGATGAGGAATCCTCCGGCGGTGAGGGCGAGGGCGAAGGAGAGGGAGAAGGCGGCGAGGGATAGCAGCTACGGCCATAGCTACAGCTACGCGCTACAACTATGGCTGCAACTACAGCTACGCGCTACACGCTACACGCGCCGGTCATCCACATGTTTTGCCTTACCGATAAAGCGCTGACTGCTCCCCGGCTCGACGAGTTTGACTTCTACGCCCAGTTGGAGCGTTCCCTTTAGGCGGTCCGCGACGAGGCGACGGAATCTCTCCATATCCGCAAACGAATCCGTAAACACCTGCGGCTGAACCTCGAGCATGAGCGTCAGACGGTCGAGACCGCTCTCGTTGTCCACCACAAGATGATAGTGGGGGCTTGCGCCGGGGATGGTCGTGAGGACGTCCTCGACTTGGCTCGGGTAGACGTTTGTGCCGCGAATGATGAGCATGTCGTCGGTGCGGCTACGAACCTTCGCCATGCGGGCGTTGGTACGCCCGCAGCCGCAGGGCTCGGTCGTGACGCTCGTGAGGTCGTGCGTACGGTAGCGCAGGACGGGGAGGCCCTTTTTGGCCAGCGGCGTAAGCACGAGTTCGCCTTCGCTGCCTTCAGGGAGAACCTCGAGTGTATCTGGGTCGATAACCTCCCAGTAGAAATGGTCCTCGACTATATGTTGCTGATGCCGCGAGACAAGACATTCGCCGGAAACGCCGGGACCCATGACTTCGGTAAGCCCGTAATTATCCGTGCAAAAAATATGCATACGACTTTCGATTTCTGATTTAAGTTTGGGAGGGCAGGGTTCTCCACCAAAGAGACCCACGCGCAGTTGCGAGCGCTCCCAGTCGTAGCCCATTTGCTCGCCCACCTCACAGATGTGCATGGCGTAAGACGGCGTGGCGATGAGGACGGTGGTGCCGTAGTCCTCTATCGTCATGATGTGGCGCTCGGTGTTGCCGGAGCCGGCCGGAATCATCATGCAGCCGAGGCCCTCCGCGCCGTAGTGCAGACCGAAGCCGCCGGTGAACATCCCGTAGCCGAAGGCCATTTGCACGCGGTCGCCCGGTACAACACCCGCCATTTGTATCATGCTCATGACGCAGTAGCGCCATTCTTCGAGGTCATCGCGGGTGTAGCCCACGACGATGGGTTTCCCAGTGGTTCCCGATGAGGCATGCAGGCGCACGATTTGGTCGAGCGGCACGGCGAACAGGCCGAAGGGGTACTCGTCGCGGAAGGCCGACTTTTCCGTAAAGGGGATGGCACTGAT
>JAIRTN010000120.1 GCA_031254905.1 Coriobacteriales bacterium | reverse complement strand
CAACTCCGCATCTACTCCATAGGCGAAGAAATCGCCAACTCCGTCACTCACGGCGTCGGCGCGCTTCTGGGAATCGCCGCCCTCGTCCTGATGATAATCGTCTCCGTCATACACGGCGGCGGCCTTCGCCTAGCCGCGGCGCTGGTGTTCGGCATCACACTCATCCTCGAATACACGGCGTCAACCTTCTACCACGCGCTTCGCCCACCCCGCGCAAAACAAGTCTTCAAAGTCCTCGACCACGCCTCCATCTACCTGCTCATAGCCGGCACCTACACGCCCTTTTGCCTCCTCTCGCTCGCCAACAGCGACGGTTCACTCATCTGCATACTCGTATGGGCACTGGCAGGAATCGGCATCGCGGTCGAAGCGTTCTGGGTCTTTCGCCCGCGCTGGGTCAGCGTCCTCGTCTACCTTATCATGGGCTGGATAATCGTCATCAAAGGCGGCACCCTGTTCGACGTCCTCCCCACAGGCGGCATGGCGCTCCTTCTGGCGGGCGGCCTGTGCTACACGCTGGGAACCATATTCTACATCCTCAAAAAAGTGCCCTATATGCACTCGATATGGCACCTCTGGGTACTCGCAGGCAGCACCTGCCACGTCCTCTGCGTCCTACTTTTCGTCATTTAGCACCACAAAGAAATAATAATAGGGATGATGACGGCCCCAAATAGAGTCGAGGGCTCGCCCAATCAAAGCAAGCCCTCGCCCTCTCTCATCAAGTAAACTATTCCCAAGACTCCAGCTTGCCTATAGAGCGCGCGGCCAGACGCCCGGAGGAAAGCGCCTCGCTCACGTTTCCGCCTCCGTTGTAATTATAGGAGTAAATGGAGCCGAGTTCACCAGCAGCATAGAGACGGGGAATCGGTTTTCCCTTGGTATCAAGCACCTCACCTTCGAGGCCTCTACGCGGACCGCCCTGCGTGTTGAGCGTTTGGATGTGTAACTGAATGGCGTAATAGGGCGCCACAAGTGGCTCAAGAGCGAATGCAGCAATGCTCGGCTTGTTTTCCGGTGCTGAATCAATCGTGCTCTGACCTTGTTTTCCTGCTTCTTCCATAGCTCCATAATTGAATGCAGAATATACGTCGGTTCCTCGACCGAACACAGGATCTTGTCCTGCTGCGGCATTGGCATTGTAGGATTCGATCGTCTCTTTGAGAGTATTCGAATTGACTCCTATTTTATTTGCCAAATCTTCGGGCGTATCTCCTTTAACAATAACTCCCGCGTCAAGATATGCCTGATTGGTTGTTCCCAACAATTCTTTCATTATGGACAGCCATGCAGCAAAAGACTCTTGAACAATGCAATCACCGTCAAAAGTCTTACTTCCAAAAACGGCATAGATGGGAATTGGTTGCCGCAGATTGGTCGATGCGCCATTGTAGAGATATTTGCCATGCCTTGCGAGCCCTACTGTCTCTTCATACATAAAACGTCTACCATCGGAAGCAACATAGATGTAATCCTTGTTGCGTAAAGAAAGAGTCGAGACACAGACATTGTCAAGACCGCCTGCTTGGGCGCCAAATCCAGAATTGGCAAAATTGTTCATATGCCAAAGCTCGGCACCGACGCTTTGTGCCATCCTGATACCATCTCCTTTGTTGTAAGGAGTGCCAAGCGGACGCGTATCGTGATAACCGATCTGATAATAGTTCCTTATCATTTCAGGATCATTCTCAAAACCACCACATGCAAGGACAACGCCCTTGCGAGCCTTAATGTGCTGCTCGCCAGAGGGAGTTGTCGCTTTAACACCAAGTACTTCTCGCGTCTGTGGTTCATACACAAGCTCAATGACACGGGTATCATGCCGAATCGTTACACCCAGATCGTTAGCTACCTCAGCCAAGGCATCCCAGAGTTGCGCCTTACCCATACCTTCTCCAACAAGATAGGTTTTGCAATGCTCGGATCCTTCAACATCTGGCCATTCCGGAGAGAAGAAGGTGGACTCGTTGGCTTCAACCCCAATCTGTTTGAACCAATCAAGATTTTCACAAATATTTTCAGCCCACGAACGTATCAGTTCTTCCTCCACAACATGAGGACCATTGAGATTTCTCTGATACCTAATAGCACCTTCAACATTATCAGGGATAAAGATAACCTGAGCGCTTACGCGTGTATTGCCCCCTTCATAACCCTGCGGGGCGGCCTCGAGAAGTAATACCTCTCCCAGTTCCTCAGTTTTCGCCGTAATTCCAGCAGCGATGCCTGCTCCTCCGCATCCGACCACCAGTATGTCAGTTTCCTGATCCCACGCCTCCGGTAGATACGTTTCCTTAGCAGATGCTTGGGCTGACGGCGCATCACAACCCGACAACGCAAACACCCCTGTTGAAGCGGCGGTCGCCAAAACAGTTCCTTTAAGAAATTCCCTCCTTGAAACTCCTGCGTGCACCTCTGTCTTGTCGCTCATGTTTCCCTCTCTTTCCTGAATTTTGACATATTCTGACTCAACATCCCATGAGTGCTCGTAGACACCCAAAGGACCAGTCTGTTTATACTGGCTTGATTACTCAATAAACGATTCGCCGTATCGCTTTTTCTGATGTCATGGTTTTGATGTCATACTATTGTTATGATTGCCGCTCATCGGGGCCTAGACTATACTGTTGCGCGGAAGAAAGAACTTAGCGTGACTCGATATAAAAGAGGGATTTTGAACAGGACAATCCGCAATGGTTTGGTGTCGCTTGGCTCGTCCTTCTACTGGACAGAATGCTTGCTGCAACTAGGAGGATTTTCGGGGCTCAACCATTTTGTAAATTTCTCCACAGCTTGGGTGAGCACCTTGTTTTGTTTCTTTTCTGTTTCGTTTGTTTTCTTGATATTCAGAAAAACCCTATCACAAAAGGCCCTTACCGCCCTTACTGTCGCCGCTACCGCATTCTCGCTCTGTTCCTGCGCTCTTATGTCGATCTGTTATCTGAATAGCGCGGCAAACAGCACCTATTTTGTGGTTCTATCCAATATGACACAAGGCATCGGAGCAGGGATCCTAATGCAAGTATGGAGCTTGCGCTTTGCTATGACGGGAATCAGAGACTCGATAGGCGTAGTTGGCACTACTGTGTTTCTTTCTGCTGGTATGTTTCTTTTTATTGTTGCCCTACCCGCCTTCCTCATCGCCATTCTCTATTGTCTTCTTCTCGCATTCTCCGCGCTCTGTTCGCTGCTCATAAAGGACAAAGGCTTCGGAGTCGTACTATCAACTCGAACCGCGCGCCCTGCGCAATGGCGCGCCTTTTGGAGTACTCGCTTGCTCTACGGATTGGGCATCGGCTTTATTATCAGCATGGCGCAGGCGAAAGGTTTCCTCACCGTTATTAGCCCCTTGACACAGGGCCTTTGCGGCGTATTCGGTGCAATACTGTTGGTTTTCATTGCCATTTTCAGTCTCTCTCAGAAAACCTTGCCAATTGCAGCCTATTTGCTACCCTGCCTTCCACTCGCCATTATCGCCTCATTCTTTCTCCTACTCGCCGGGTCTAGCCTCAACATCCTCATACCTATTGCCATTGCTTCTTCTTGGCTCTGCTTCATTGTGCTTACCTCGGTGCAGATTTCTAACTATCGCATGATCTTCGGCATGCGAGACACATTAATAGCTTTCAGCGAAAAGGCTGTTATCTTCACCGCTTGGACACTCAGCATGCTCTTAGGCACTCTCGCAGAGAACTGGCTCACTCACCTCTCGATTCCAATCGAAGCGATTGTAGGGATTTTTACGGGTATTATAATTGTCGGTACTGTATTAGCTTTGTCGCGTTATGCCCAGACTCTAAGCGCCATGGACTATTTCAAAGAGAGCTCTGCCGGCCTGCGTAGCATGATTCTTGAGCGTTGTCACAATCTGGCAGCCCTGCATGGCCTAACTCCACGCGAAGAAGAAATCATCGGCTTCCTCGCCATGGGTCGCAGCGGCCCCTATATCGCCAACGAGCTTGTCATATCAGAGGGGACATTCAAAACTCACTGCTATCGTATCTATCAGAAACTCGGTATCCATAAGAACCAAGAGTTACTGGATATGGTAATTGGTGGCGAACAAACAAATCAGGAAGAGACACCTCTCCCTATCCCCTGATGCGCCATGTGTCACCGCGGCGCGTTAAGAAGCCCTCTTGTTCGAGGGTTGCGAGTATGGCTTCGATTTCTGCAGCATCCGTCGCCCCGCGCCCGGCCAAGCGCTCAAGGTGGTTGAGCGCGGCGGCAAGCGCCTCGGTGTCGCTGTTGGGCCGTGCCAAGATGAGCCTGAGCAGTTCCGCACGTTTTTGGCGCAAGGATCCCTCAAAGGGCGACTGCCGCACGTGATGACGGGAGCGCCGCGAGGGGTTCAACATTATGCTTTTGAGATGACTTCCGTAGTCGAGCAGGGCGTAATACCAGTTCCGAGGGTCATCGTTATCGCAGGTTGCCTCAACGAGGGGAATAATTTCGCTATCCGAGACCTGCTCGCGGCCCTCAAAAAAATGATGGAGGAATACCGTCCGCACATTTGTCTCCAGATAGACCTGCGGCTCTCCATAGGCAAAGACGCAAACGCCCGCGGCCGTTGCCGGCCCCACCCCGGGCAGGCCGAGCAGTTCTTGATATTCGCGCGGTATTTGGCCCCGAAAACGCCTTGAGCATATCTCGGCCGCGCGTTTGAAGGCAAGTGCTCGACGGTGATAACCCAAGCCCTGCCAGCGTTCGAGCACGTCGCTTAGAGAGGCGGACGCTAAGGCGTCGACCGTTGGGAAGGCCAGCATCCAGCGCTCCCAGTATCCGAGTACCCGCGATACCTGCGTCTGTTGCAGCATGATTTCGCTCGTGAGAATGGCGTATGAATCATCGAGGTTGCGCCACGGCAGGTCGCGATACAGGCGCCTGCCTTCGCGCCACACCGTTGCGATGAACGAGGCGGCCGTTTCGCGCTGCAAGGCGTCCTCCGCGCCGCGACGAGCGCCTTTGGGTGTATTACTTTGCCGCGAAGCTGGCAAGGCTGGTTGACAGGTGCGCGGACTTACCTTCGATAAGCTCCTGAATGGTCACGGAGGTGAGGTATTCCCTCAAAAGAGAGTTCGCGCCCTCCCACACTCTGTGGAACTGACAGCGCGGCTGGCGGGAACACCAATTCTTGTCGTTTGTGCAGATGGCGACACTTACCGGGCCCTGAACAACTTCGATAAGACGATAAAGGGTCAGTTCGGCGGGGTCTACGGCGAGCAGCATGCCGCCATGAGCACCTCGCACTGAGGTAAGAATCCCGCTATGCACGAGGTCGTGCTGAATGCTTCGCGCAAAGGCGTAAGGCACATCCTGCATGCTCGCCGCCTCGCGAACGGAAAGCGGTGCGCCCTCGTTGAGCAGCAGCGCAGCGATAAGACGAATTGCGTAATCTGTTCTCCGCGAAATCTCCATATTTCATCCTTAAGAAAACAACCGAAACACTCCCGGACTCTAACATGCCCGCCCTAGCATTGTTCGCCACATCCCATCATATACTCAATGGTCAGGCTTTTGTCCCCTAACGAAGTGTAGCATATATGCTACCGTTATTGTGGCATATCTTTCTCAAGTTCATGGGCAAGCTGGGCAACAGCCTCATCTTCCACCTGTTGATAAAACGGTGAGTCGCGATTGATAAAAGGCGCGAGTTGGATGAGGACATCTCCCATCGTCACCCGATTATACCTGCCGGTACGCAGGGATTCCCGGTACGCCGATTCTACTGCCGTGTGAGCGGCGGACATAAGGTCGCTGCGGGAAAGCCCTTCGGAAAGATAGGCGATACGGTCTATATCGAGTTCTGCAAAGGAAGGGTGTTTGCTGGCAAAGTTGATGAGAACATCAAGCCGCTCCTCCTCGCAGGGCGCAGCCACCTCTATCTCATGCACAGCCCCAAGCAAATTGCGCAGAGGCGTACGAATGGCACTCCCCTGCTGAGATGTCGCCATGATGATGATTCCCGGTTTGCGCCGCAGCGCCTGCAGATAGGCGGTTATCTCAAGCTGCATCGAACGGCCCGGCTGGCCTCCCACGCCTCGGAAACGACCGCCGCTACGCTTGATTGCCTGCTGCTCGTTGTCGAACATTTCCTGCAGATAGTCGATATTCTCAATCAGCACCGTGCAGGGTGTCACCATGTCCATGAGGTCAGGCGGACTGCCAAAAAAGCCCCGCCTGAAGGGCCCCGCCAGCTTGATGGTGCCATTGCCCTGTTTGTCGAGGTCAACGGATACGTGGAGCACCGGAAACCCGATTTCCCCCGCCGTTGCGTGGGCAAACAGCGCCACGTCTTCTCTCGTCGGCCCCGAGAACAGGAAGGTGCCGTCCAGGGAGAGTCGGGGAACTCCATGCATGGCCGCACTTCTCTCAATAAAACTGCGATAGCCCTCATCACCAGCGGAGAGGAAGCCGAAGCTGCGCATGCGTTGAAGGGCGCGGCTGTAGCCGTACAGTGCCTGATAATCGAGGCGCCTCTGCTGGTTTTCTTCCCTGCTCCGCTCGACGGACTCGCGGAGTTCTTTGCCGATTCTCACAAGGCCGGCCTGCAGCGACGAGTCTTTCGCAAGAGCGGTCTCAGGGGGAGAGGCAAGGCCCTCGCCCGCCTCGCCCGCCTCGTTTGTGGCAGACGCGCTGAAGGCTCGGATGTCCTCGTCCTCGTCGAAGGAAACGCCAATCTGCTCAAGCACCGATTTGAGCGAACCGACGAGTTTCTCGTTATCGGAGCTAATCATCTCGCGGGAGATAATGCCCGCGATGCTTTCGAGGTCGTCCTCGGTGATGCCCATGTCCTCAAGCTGGTCGAAGGCGAGCGCCTGCAGGCGCATCGTCGCCTTCTCGTTTTCCTCAGGGCTGTTGTGTGGCGCGAGGTCGCCAAAAATGGACTCCGCAATCGAGCGGTCGCCCATCGCAAAGGCAAGGTCCCAAGCCTTCCGCATGCCCTCGAGGACGCTGCCCGAGACAAGGGGACTGTAGGTGGTTTCTATTTCGTATGCCGCACGAAATAGGTGGATGGCCAAACGGGACTGGCCGCTTTCGAGCGCGGCTTGGGCGGCCTCAAGATAAAACACGGCGCTTTTCTCAAAACCGTTATGTGGCTCACGTTCCTGACTCATGCTTCATCCTCTCCGGGATAACGGTTAGCAGTATCATACCCCGAGTAAAACATGAATAAACGCTTTCGAGAGAGTCTTTGCCAAATTGTTGCACTCAAAGACTGTATCCCAAGCCTGCGCCGCAAGCACGCATTCAAAGTTTGCACTCAAAACTCCAGTCGAGAATACGCCAACCGTGGCGTCGTGCCGCCTTTTCAAGCCCGCTGTCGGGGTTGACCGCGATTGCCTCGCGGGCGGCGGCAAGCAGCGGCTCGTCGCTTCGGTGGTCGCCGTAGGCAGCCACGAGCGCCCAGCCGTCCTTGTGGTAGGTCGCGTCGGCCCATGCCGCAAGCTGGACGAGTTTTTGGGCTCCCTCGGGCGGCTGGCCCATCACGTTGCCGGTGTAGTAGCCGTCCTTGACCTCCATCTGCGTGCAGATGAACCAGTCGGCGCCCAAATCGTGAGAGGCCTCCTTGAGTATGGGGGTGAAGGAAGCGCTTACCAAGACGACCTGCTCCCCCGCTTCTCGATGCTTCTTGACGGCCTCTAAGCCGCGAGGGCGCAGGCGGCGGCGCAGGTCAGCCCGGTAGAAGTCGGACATGAGTTGGTCGGCCTCGGCCGCGGGGAAATGCGAAAAACTTCTGAAGATGTGCTCGCGCACCTCTTTTTGCTCAACCGGTATGCGCAGCCGATAGCGCACCCCCCACCACAGCGCCTGAAGGGCGACGCGGTACGGAATGATGTTTCGGCGAAGGAGGCTGCGAACCATGCGCACGGGCGAATGCCCTTCGAGAAGGGTGCCGTCGAAGTCAAAGGCGGCGAGGCGGACGGGCTCCTCCTTTGTTGTGGGCGCCCCGTAGCAGATGGCGAGTTGCTCCCGCAGGGCACGCAGGGCCTTACCGCGGTGCGAAATCTTGTCCTTCTCCTCGGGGGAAAGTTCGGCCATCGTGCGGCCGTCGTCGACTTCGTCTGGTAAGAACACCGGGTCGTAGCCAAAGCCGCCCTTGCCGCGCGGGGCCTGCGCGATGCGCCCCTCGCAGCTACCGCGCGCAACGATTTCGTGACCATCGGTGTCCACGTAGACAACGCAGCAGACGAAGCGCGCCCGACGAGCCTCATCGGGCACAGTCTTGAGTTCCTCGAGCAGTTTTGCGGTGTTGAGCACATCGGTGGTCTGCTCGCCGCCGTAGCGCGCCGAGCGGACGCCCGGCGCCCCGCCCAAGGCATCAACCTCAAGGCCGGAGTCATCGGCGAGCGTCGCCAACACGGAAGAATGCTCGCGGGCCGCCCACTCGCGGGCCGCCCATGCCTTGATGCGCGCGTTTTCCTCGTAGGTCGCCCCTGTCTCCTCGGGCATAATCGCAGCGCCGAATGAGTTGAGAGGTAAGAAGCGCCAGCCGGGCAACTCGAGATTCTCGATTATCTCAGCAATCTTGCCCGCGTTATTCGACGCGACAAGAACGGTGTTGTGGTTTTCCGTCATGCTATGCCTGTTCCAAAGCCACCCGCTGGGCCGCAAGCAGAGCCTGCAAACCCACGATCCCCCTATCGAGCATTTCATCAAGACGCGCGCGGTCGAAGGTTGCCCTCTCGCCTGTCCCCTGCACTTCGATGAACTCGCCTTGTGAGTTCATGACGAGGTTCATGTCGATTTCGGCACGCGCGTCCTCTCGATAATCCAAATCGAGCAACACCTTGCCGTCGACAAGCCCAACGCTGACGGCAACGACTTGGTCGAAAACCGGGTTGGTTCTGAGCCTACCGGCATTCCGCCATGCGACAAGCGCGTCATGAAGCGCAAGCCACCCGCCGCATATCGAGGCGGTGCGGGTACCGCCATCCGCTTGGATGACGTCGCAGTCTATCGTAACGGTTGTCTCGCCAAGGGCGCCAAGATCGACTGCCGAGCGCAACGAGCGCCCGATGAGACGCTGAATCTCATGAGTGCGCCCCTTCTGGCCGTTTATCTCACGCCGCGAGCGCCGCGAACCCGAGGCAGGGAGCATCGCATACTCAGCCGTCACCCAGCCTTTGCCGGAGCCTTTGAGCCACGCGGGAACACCCTCCTCGATGCTTGCGACGCAAAGCACCTTCGTATCGCCAAATTCGACCAAACAAGAGCCAAAGGGGTGCTTGAGATAATCGCGGGTAAACACAACCGGGCGCATCACATCATCTTCGCGCCCATTTGCGCGTGTAGTCAGCACAGTAGCATCTTCCTCCTGTCATCCGGCATGCGTCATTCGCATCCAAGCGTTGGCAGTTCTTTGCCCGATGTCTGCCGTTTCATCAGTGTTTCTTCAAGTTCGCTTATGGTGACGGCGCGTGGCGTAGAAATCGGGTGAGCGAGTATTGCGGAGCCGAGCGCGGCGAACTCCTCTACATCCGTCGCGGTAGTCACAAAGCGGTGACGGGGCACGACGTCCTCAGAAACGAGTTGCCCCCGCCGTTCGAGAATCTGCGCTACGTCGCGGGCTGTTTCCTCGGCGCTCGATATTATACGCACATCCGGCCCAATAACCTGCGAGATAAGCGGCGCAAGCAGAGGATAATGCGTGCAGCCGAGTACCAGCGTGTCTATTCCGCAGCGTTTGAGCGGGTTGAGATAGTCACGGGCAATCTCAAGGAAGGCGGGGCGAATATAGATTGCGGAGGATCGTGCCATAACATCCTCGAGGGGATTGCGGTCGAGCCTCAGCCCCTGCTCCACTATCTCAACAAAGCGGGGTGTGGCGATGGAGAAGGTCGTGATGCCGGTATCGAGGCTGCGGATGGCGCGTGCGTAGATGTCGGATTCGATGGTGGCCGCCGTCCCTATGACACCAACCCGGCGCGTGAAGGTCTCCTGCACGGCGGCGCGCGCTCCGGGCTCAACCACACCGATGACCGGCACGGCCAGTTCTTGCTGCACGGTCTCGAGCCCCGCCGCTGTCGCGGAGTTGCACGCTATGACGATGAGTTTGACGTCTTGCTCTGCCAGCCAGCAGGAAATCTGCCGCGCAAAACTCCTGATTTCCGTAAGAGAGCGCGGCCCATAAGGGCAGCGCAAGGTATCGCCAAAGTAAAGGATGGACTCATGCGGCAGGCGCCGCGCTATCTCGCGGGCGACAGTAAGCCCACCCACGCCCGAGTCAAAGACACCGATGGGACGAGCAGCCATGTTGTTGTTTGTACTGTAGTCGGTAGTTTGCATCCTGTCAGTATACCGCACCCCCCGCCCCTTATCATCCCGCTCGCCACCGCCGAACGAGATTTCTCCTTCCGCCTACGACTCCACGCGACAT
>JAIRTN010000067.1 GCA_031254905.1 Coriobacteriales bacterium | reverse complement strand
CCTTGCGCGCCGAGCGAAAGCGCCTCTCCCCTCTGCTTCTCAGACATCATGGCCCCCTATCTCGCGGCACTCAAGGCAAGCGTCGATAAAACAACCATCGAGGCTGCCTCGCTCCGCGTTGTGGTTGACCCCCTGTTCGGTGCCGGCAGATACTATCTGACGATGATGCTTCGTGAACTTGGCGTTGAGGTGACGGAGGTCAACGGCGAGACAGACCCCACCTTCAACGGACTGCACCCCGAACCCATCATGCCTTGGGTAAGAGTGGGCGCTGAAGCGGTGGTGGCCCTCGGTTGCGACGCCTGCTTCATAACCGACGGCGATGCCGACCGCATCGGCGCGATTGATGACGAAGGCACCTACGTGAGTTCGCATAGATTGCTCGCTCTGCTTATCGGCCATCTTGTAGAGAATCGCGGACAGAGCGGCCGCGTTGTTCGTACCCGGGCAGGCTCCAACCTTCTGCGCCGCCAGTGCGACCGTCTTGGCCTCGACCTGACCACTAAACCCATCGGCTTCAAGTGGATTTATGAGGAGATGCTCAAAGGCGATGTACTTATCGGCGGAGAGGAATCTGGTGGCATCGGGGTTCCCGCCCACGTGCGTGAGCGGGACGGCTTACTCATGGCGCTCATGCTCGCGGAACTCATGGCCCAAAAGGGTAAAAACCTCCGAGAGTTGGTTGACGACCTCTCGGCAGAACTCGGAACCCTCGAGTACGCGCGCAGGGATTTACGGCTGACAGCCGAGCAAAAAGATGCCCTGCTCGCGACCCATATCGATACGGATGAGCTTTCGGCGGATGCCTATCGCGGCCTGTTTGTGGCTCTCGCCGAAGACCTCGTATCCCTCAGCCGCGGCGATGGCATCAAGTTCGATTTTGCCTCAGACGCGTGGCTACTCGTGCGCCCCTCGGGCACCGAGCCGCTTGTACGCGTCTACGCGGAAGCTGCCGATGCCGAGCAGGTGCAGGCGTTGCTGGACATCGGCTGCGCACTGGCACAAGGGGAAATCGCGTAAATCAAACCTTATACATAAAGGTGAATACGTCCTCTCGCTGAAGCGTTATCTGCATGCCGAGCGCCTCGCTGTCCTGAGCAAGACGCTCCTGCAGTTCATTGAACGTACAGACCTCCTCATCCACGGTGACAAGCATGGTCATCGAGAAGATGTCATCAAGGAGTGTTTGCCGGATGTCATCGATATTCGCGCCCGCCTTATACAGGGTTGTCGCAACCGTGGCAACCACGCCTTTGCGGTCCTTGCCAAGCACAGAGAGTACGGTCTTTATCTTCATCGGTTTCCTCTCGCCGGAAGAAGCGCCGAGGGGCGCTTCTCACAGAATCCCTACTTCTTTGTTACCGCGTAATCGAGATAATCGTTGAGGTCGACAGTCACGGCATCGCCCTCATGGATGGTGCCGGAGACAATCTCGTTGGCCAACAGGTCAACGATGGAGCGCTGAATCAACCGTTTGAGCGGACGGGCGCCGTATACGGGGTCGAAGCCGTCGATGGCAAGTTGCTCGGCTGCCGCCGGTCCGATTTCCACGCTGATTTTACGCTCGGCAAGCCGCTTGCGCACATCGGCAAGCTGCAACTCCACAATCGCGTCGATGTTTGCCATATCGAGCGAATGAAAGATGATGATGTCGTCGATGCGGTTGAGAAATTCCGGTCGAAATGTCGCCCGCAGCGCCTCGTCGATGGCGCGCTCAAGTTTCTTCTGGTCGTCGAGTTCACCGACAACCGGCTGTTTCTTCGGCTTCTTCTGCTTGGCGCCCTCCATGCCAAATTTGTCGGAAATCTCACTCATCATCTCGTCGACCATGCCCTCAATGCCACCGTTCGCGCTCATCTTGGCGGCGAGGTCGCCCTTATCCCCACCCAACGATGAAACAAAGTCGCCGAGTTTGGCACTACCGCTGGCACCGGTTCCCCCGGATGCCCCGACGCCTTCGCCGCCTTGGGCAAAGCTGCGCGCGTTAAACTCACGGATGAACTGCGAACCAACATTGCTCGTCATGATAACGATGGCGTTGCGGAAACTGACAACGTGTCCCTGTCCGTCTGTCAGACGCCCGTCGTCGAGAACCTGAAGCAGAATGTTAAACACATCCGGATGCGCCTTTTCTATCTCGTCGAGCAGGATGACGCAGTACGGACGACGACGAACGGCCTCAGTGAGTTGTCCGCCCTCATCGTAACCCACGTAGCCGGGAGGCGCGCCAATGAGGCGTTGCACGCTGAACTTCTCCATATACTCACTCATGTCGATGCGCACCAAGGCGCGCTCATCGTCAAAGAGGAACTCCGCAAGCGTCTTGGCGAGTTCGGTCTTGCCCACACCGGTGGGGCCCAAAAACAGGAAGGTGCCGATGGGCTTGTCGGGGTCGGCAAGGCCAGCACGGCTGCGACGGATGGCGCCCGCCACCGCGGCGACGGCCTTGTCTTGGCCGATGACGCGTTTGTGCAACTCGTCTTCGAGGTGTACGAGTTTTTCCATCTCGCCCTGCATCATCTTGGAGATGGGGATGCCCGTCCAAACGCTGACCACGCCGGCAATCTCCTCCTCGGTGACTTCCTCCTTGAGTATGCCACCCTGCTCCTGCCTATCCTCAAGCGTCTTGGTCGCGGCGGCAATCTCGCCTTCAAGCTGCGGAATCGTTCCGTAGCGCAACTCTGAAGCCTTTTGTAAATCGTTCTCGCGTGTGGCGCGCTCGTAGTCGATTTGGGCTTGGTCGAGTTCGGTTTTAAGCTGCTGCACCCGCGTGATGGCGTCCTTCTCGTTTGCCCATTCCGCCTTCATGCCGTCGAGGCTCTGCTGGACCTCCGCCATGTCCCGACGCAGTACCTCAAGCCTCTCGGCGGAGACTTTGTCTGTCTCTTTGAGCAGGGCCTGTTCCTCGATTTGCATCTGTATAAGTTGGCGGTCGATGGTGTCGATTTCCTCGGGCATTGAGTCAATCTCGATGCGAAGACGGCTCGCCGCCTCGTCCATGAGGTCAATGGCCTTGTCCGGCAAAAAGCGGTCGGAGATATAGCGGTTGGAAAGTTCCGCGGCCGCAACGATGGCGGCGTCGGTGACGCGCACGCCGTGGTGTATCTCGTATTTCTCCTTGAGGCCGCGCAGGATGGAGATGGTGTCTTCGACCGTCGGCTCGCCCACATAAACGGGCTGGAAACGACGCTCAAGCGCCGCGTCCTTCTCCACATATTTACGATATTCATCGAGCGTGGTCGCGCCTATGGCATGCAGCTCGCCGCGCGATAAGGCCGGCTTGAGCATGTTACCCGCATCGAGTGAGCCCTCGCTGCCCGCGCCGGCGCCGACGATGGTGTGCAGCTCGTCGATGAACAGGATGACACGGCCGGCTGCCTCCTCGACCTCGCGCAGCACTGCCTTGAGGCGGTCTTCGAACTCGCCGCGGTACTTGGCGCCAGCGAGCATGGCCGCGATGTCGAGGGCTACGATGTCGCGGTCTTTGAGCGATGAAGGCACGTCGCCGGCGACGATGCGCTGCGCGAGCCCCTCGACGATGGCGGTTTTGCCGGTGCCCGGCTCACCGATGAGTACGGGGTTGTTTTTTGTGCGCCGCGAGAGCACTTGGATGGTGCGGCGGATTTCTTCGGAGCGCCCGATGACGGGGTCGAGTTTGCCGCCACGCGCCGCCTCGGTGAGGTTGCGCCCGTAGTGTTCGAGCGCCTTGAACTGCGTTTTGCTGGTTGCGTCCGTTACGCGGGTTGAGCCGCGCAAATCGGCGTAGGCTTGCTCGAGGCGTTTTGCCGTTACGCCGGCGACGGAGAGCGCCTTGCCAGCCGCGCCCTTATCGCTCGCGAGCGCGATGAGCAGGTGTTCTGTGGTGACGAAGCTGTCCTCCATCTTTGCGGCAATTTTCTCCGCCGCGTTGATGGTCCCAAGCAGGCGCTGCGAGGGAATCGCCATGGGGAAGGCCGCGTTGCCGCTGACCTTTGGGGCGTCCTCGATTTCCTTTGTGACGGTGGCGTTGAGGGCCACGGGGTCTGCGCCCACGCGCTCAATGATGCTGTTGAGGTTGCCTTCGTGCGAGTCGAGCAGCGCCTTGAGCAGATGCTCGGGCTCGACGGTGGCGCTCTCCAAATCCGAGGCGATGCCCATCGCCTCTTGGAAGGCCTCTTGCGAGGAAACCGCTAGTTTATCCAATCTCATGTTGAATCACCCTTTTCGATGCTCTTTGGTGGTTTTGGTGCTTTGGGGCTTTGGGCCGAGCGGCGGGCCAACCTCATCGGTTCCAGAGGCGGATAGCCTTCGTGTCCGTATGAACAAGCGCGGTTATCTGCTGCCTCATTTCGTACTCATGAAGCTGGGCTTCGAGGCGCGCGACACGTCGCCGCAGCGCTTCGGCCTCCTCCTCCTTACGAGCAAGACGCTTCTGCAAATCGTTAATCCGTATGACCCCGGCAAGGTTGATGCCCTCGCTGGTCAACTGCCCGATAAGCTCAAGCTGCTCCATGTCTGCCTGCGAATACAGGCGCGTATTGCCCGCTGAACGCTGCGGCGACACCAGACCCTTGTTCTCGTAAATACGAAGGGTCTGCGGGTGGACGCCCGCCAGTTCGGCGGCGACACTAATCATATAGAGGGGTCGATTGCGGTCATTCTGTCCCATGGGATACCTCCTCTTGGGTTGTGGGGGAAGCCTGCGCTGCGGGTGGTGCGGCAGACGTAGCAGACGCAGCAGACGCCTGCCCACCGGTCGCAAGAACGATTGCCGGACGAATATCCGCACCAAGCGAATCGGAGGCGGCGGCAAAAGCCTCAAGGGCTGCTTTCTGCGCGTCATTAAGCCGCTCGGGCAAAGTAAGGCGCACCTGCACCTTGAGGTCGCCGTACCCCTCCCCCTTCACGCGGGGAGCGCCCTTGCCACGAACAACCAGAGTCTTCCCATCCTGCGTGCCGGCGGCAACGCGAAGTTTAACCCTCGAACCGTCGGGGGCAGGCACCACAATCTGGGCGCCAAGCAGGGCTTCTGAGATGCTCACGGGCAAATCCATGTGGACATCAGCGCCCTTGCGGCGATACAGTTCATGCGGTTTTATGGAGGTGACAATAACAAGGTCGCCTTGTTCGCCACCGTCCCGCCCCTCACCGCCCTTGCCTTTGTAGCGCAGCTTGCCACCCTCAACGGCACCGGCGGGAACTTTTACGTCGATTTTCTGTTCTTTACCATCGCCTGTGCGGATGGTCACGGATTTTTCGGTTCCCTTAAAGGCCTCCTCAAAGCTGACCTGCAGCGTTACCTGCACGTCCCGGCCTTTGCGGGGACGTTGGGAGAACTCCCAATCCGTACCGAAAACGCCCTCGCCGTGGCGAACGCGGTTAAAGATGTCGCCGATGTTACCGAGGTCCGCAAAATCAGTAACCACGGTACGCCAGCCGCCGGTTCCGTTACCGCCCGCGCCGCTCCAGTTGAAGGGGCTGCCGGTGCCGGCGGAACCGCCAAAGGCACCAAACTTGAGGAAGGTGTCGTATTCCTCGCGCTTCTTCTTGTCGGAAAGTACCTCGTATGCCTCGCTGATATCCTTGAAGCGCGCCTCGTCGCCGCCCGCGTCGGGATGGTGCTTACGCGCGAGCTTCTTAAAGGTTTTCTTTATCTCCTCGGTGGAGGCATCCTCTTTTACGCCGAGAACTTCGTAGTAATTCTTCTCCGCTACCATCGCCACCCACCTCCTTTACCAATCACTCCGTTTCCCGTTTGGGTCCACCTTGAGAGACTACCACCATGGCGGCGCGCAGCACGCGATCCCCCATTTCGTAGCCCTTCTGGTAGACCTGAGTCACGGTTTCGTCGGGTACGGAGGCATTGTCTTCCTTGCCTACCGCTTGATGTGTGTTCGCGTCGAAGGCCTCGCCAATCGGGTTGATTGTCTTAACGCCTTCGCGCTGCAAAACCTCGCTGAGTTTGCTGTAAACCGCCGCGATACCTTCCTTCAGAGAAGCCTCATTCGCGGTATCGGAATGTTCGATGGCGCGCTCAAGGTCATCAACGATGGGAAGCAGACGCTCAACCAGATGCTCGGCGGCGCGCAGGCGCTCCTGCGCTCGCTCAGCGGTTGTGCGTTTGCGAAAGTTGTCCCACTCCGCCTGCAGGCGCACATAGCGGTCGCGGAGTTCGTCGGCCTCCGCGCGTGCCTGTGTTAGCGGGTCTATCTCAGCTTCGGCCTCAGCTTCGGTATTGGGCGAGCCGTCGACTTCCGCTACGGCCGCGTCCTTATCCCCACCTTCAACCTCGTTTACAAACGCGGCTTCGGGCGCGTCTTGGGGCAGCCCCTCCGCAGGCGCGGTTGCCTCGCGGGCGGCATCATCGGCGCCGGGGGCTCCCGCAACATGGGGAGCAGCAGCCGCGCCGGGCGCGCCGGGGCCGGCTGGATAGCCGACCCCCGCAACGCCGTCGCTAGGGCGTACGCCTGTATCCTGTGCGTTCCCAGCGACCATGGCTATTTGTCCTCGGGCTCGACATCGGCCTCAACGACCTCGTAGTCGGCCTCGACAACATCGTCGCTGCCGGCGGTGCTACCGGCGCCCTCCGCGCTTCCCGCGGTGGCTTGGGCATCTTGGTAGACAATCTCGGCCAGCTTGTAACCTGCCTGCTGGAGTTTTTCCGTTTCGGACTTGATGGCCTCTATGTCGGAGCCTTCCAGCGTCTTCTTCAGGCTTTCAATCGCCTCATTGATGGAGGTTTTTGTCTCCTCGGGAACCTTGTCGCCCAAATCGGCGATGGTCTTTTCCGTCGAATAGATGAGGCTCTCGGCATTGTTGCGCACCTCGACCTCCTGCTTGCGGGCCGCGTCTTCCTCGGCATGCGACTCGGCGTCTTTGACCATGCGGTCGACTTCCTCATCGGAGAGCGCCGTCGAACCGGAAATCGTGATTTTCTGCTCCTTGCCCGTACCCTTGTCCCGCGCGGAGACATTGACGATGCCGTTTGCATCGATGTCGAAAGTGACCTCAATCATCGGAACGCCGCGCGGCGCGGGCGGTATGTCGGTGAGATGAAATTTGCCGAGCGTCTTGTTGCCGGCCGCCATCTCGCGCTCGCCTTGCAGTACGTGTATCTCCACCGAAGTTTGACCGTCTGAGGCGGTTGAGTAAATCTCGGTTTTGCGCGTGGGGATGGTGGTGTTGCGCTCAATCATCTTCGTCATGACGCCGCCCATGGTTTCAACGCCGAGCGAGAGCGGGGTAACATCGAGCAGCAGGATACCCTCAACGTCGCCCGCAAGCACGCCTGCCTGAACGGCGGCGCCAAGCGCGACAACCTCATCGGGGTTTACGCTCATATTCGGGTCTTTGCCCGTGAGCTTCTTGACGAGTTCTTGCACGGCCGGCATACGAGTCGAGCCACCGACGAGGATAACCTCAGCAACCTCACCAATCTTCAGCCCCGCGTCTTTGAGCGCGGTTTCGACGGGCTTCTTGCAGCGCTGGAGCAAATCGTCGGTAATCTTCTCGAACTCGGTGCGCGTCAGCGTGTAGTCGAGATGCTTGGGGCCGTTTGCGTCGGCCGTGATGAAGGGTAGGTTGATATTGGTCTGTTGGGTGGAGGAAAGCTCCATCTTCGCCTTTTCGGCGGCCTCCTTGAGACGCTGGAGCGCCATCTTATCAATGCGTAAATCGATGCCGTTGTCCGCTTGGAACTTGTCGGCCAGCCACTTGATGACGCGTTGGTCCCAGTCATCGCCGCCGAGGTGGTTGTCACCGGAGGTGGAGAGCACCTCAAATACGCCCTCGGAAATCTCAAGCACGCTCACGTCGAAGGTGCCGCCGCCGAGGTCGAAAACGAGTATTTTCTCGTCCTTGCCAACCTTGTCCAGCCCGTAGGCCAGCGAGGCTGCCGTCGGCTCATTGATGATGCGCAAGACCTCAAGGCCGGCAATACGCCCGGCATCCTTGGTGGCTTGGCGCTGGGAGTCGTTGAAGTAGGCCGGCACCGTAATGACAGCCTGCGTGATGGTGGAACCCGTGTACTTCTCCGCATCCGCCTTGAGTTTCTGGAGTACCATCGCGCTTATCTCCTCGGGGGTAAAATCCTTCCCCTCGATGTCGACAAGCACGCGCCCGTCCTTGCCGTTTTTGACCTTGTAGCTGATGGTGTCGCGCTCGGCTGAGGTTTCGCGGTAATCGCGCCCGATGAAGCGCTTTATCGACGACACGGTATTTTCGGGATTAGTAACCGCCTGGTTTTTCGCGGCCTTTCCCACAACACGCTCGCCGTCCTTGCGGAAGCCGACGACAGACGGGGTGGTCCGGTCGCCTTCAGCGTTGACGATGATAGTAGGCTCCCCGCCCTCCATAACAGCCATTGCCGAGTTCGTGGTGCCCAAGTCGATGCCCAGGATTTTTGCCATTGTTTTTCAGTCCTTTCCTTAACAGAACCCTGCCGGTGTCATTATCTCGTCACGACAGTTTTGTCTAGTGTGTCCCGTAGCATAAAATCTGAGTGATGCGTTGTCAAGTTTCATATGGCTCTGTTGCTGAGATGTCACCAACCCCTCACCCAACTGGGTTGATATTACCGTACTGGAGGACTGATGCTGTCGTTAGAAATCCTCCTCATAGGCGGGTTTTGGCTCGAGCATCAGAGAGAGCGTCGTATCTCCCGTTACAACGAGGTCAATCTGTTGATGCTGATAGCCTACCGCCGATACACTGAGTTTACCTTGACCGGTCAGCGCTTGGAGGAGCGCATGCCCCTCCTCGTCAGTCCTTGCGCGATAGGGATGAAACGACACGGTCGCAGAAGGTATCGGCTCCTTGCTTTCCTTGTCGCTAAGCGTAACGCTCAACGTGCAATCGGGCTTTGGGGCAACAAGGAATGAGAATTCGATCTGAGCCGGCCTGTGGTTCTCCACATTATCATTGCGCACGCGGTAGGTATAGATTCCCGTTTCCGTCGGCGCTTGGAATGCAAATTCTGTCCAATAAAGCGCCCGCGACTTGGCCCAAGGCTCAGACCCCAAAGCCGCACTGGCAAGATGTTCTCCCTGCGCGTCATAAAGGTTCAGGATTGTCTCCGTCAACGGACAGTCGTTGTTGCACTTGGCGCCCGCTTTTGCGGTAACAATCTCGCCTGAGGCCACCGGAGAGGTGACGTCCCATACGGCAAGACTCAAGGCATGGGGATAATAGTCAACAGCAAGAGAACTTGAGACCTCCGCATGGGAAGCCTTACCCTCCGCTGCGTCGAGGTAGGTCGCCGTCCACGAATAGCTGCCAGCCGCGCTACCGGTCTTCACCGTAAACTCATCGGTTTCATTCTCGACACCGTTAAACGCGGTAAGCTCCACCTCCCATTCCTCACCGGCGCTGTCCTGAATCAGCACCGTTGTACCCGTAAGGTCGCAGAATTGGGGACACCACACCCGTACTATGAGAACCACGCTTGCGCAGTCATCGAGCTGCGTAAAGCTCCGCCTGCTGAGTACGATTTCCGGCGTATGAATCGTTGTGTCATTCATTTCTTTATCTTCGATAGTTTCCATAGCAACACTCTCCCTACTCCAAAGCGCTGACAGAGAAAGGAAAAGGAGCAGAATATGCCTCCTTTTCCCCAACTCGGCTTATGTACTTTAAGCTTACCGCGCAAACACGGCATTTATCAACTGATTGAAGACTCCTTGGCGGCAAGATCCCCGGCGATATAGCCATGAACCTGATACCAGCCGCGCTTGCCACTTCCGCGCACAGCGCCACCGGTTCCACCCGTGCACTCCCCGGCAGCATAGAGATGAGGAATGACCTTCTCTGAGCTGATGGGTATACTGTCGCCACCATCAGGCATCCACTGAGCCATCTGGTCAACGACCTGCATCTTCGGGTTAACGCGAATACCGGTGCATTGATCGTGGGTCATACGACACCAACGGGCAGCCCAGAACGGCGGTTTGACGACTGGGTAGAGAGTTCCCGTGCGCCCAAAATCGGCATCCACACCCGACGCGGCAAACTCGTTATACCGGTTTATGGAAGCCTCAAGATTGGCTGGCGGCACGCCCATCTGCGACGCGAGTTCGGCGATGGTATCCGCCTTCGCAACCCATCCCGGCTCCAAACAGGGGGTTTTAGTGGGATCGGGATTGGCGAAGGCGTCTTCGAACCTCACCCAACCAACATCTTCAGCGCCGTCTTGGTCCGTAACCATCCACTCCATCCTCGGACGACCCTTGATGTTGAGGAAGGCAATCATATGAGGCAGCCACGGAAGTGTGTGCCCGGCTTCCCAGCCCGCCTCATTGAGATAGCGGTTGCCGTCATTTTCGATGAACACGATATGCTCGAGCTTGCCATTGGGAAGACCTGTGGATGTTGAGGGATTGTCAAAGTGAGGGCGATCCCAACGCACGTACTGCCTGCTGGCCAAGCGACCGCTGAATTCCATGATGAACGACATATCGACCACGCCGCCGCCAATGTTCATGATGCACAGATGGCCATCGCCTGTTGGGAGAACATCGGGCCAACCGCTCCAAATCAGCGTCTCGTCGAAGGCGGGATGCCAAGCACGTATCATCTGGGGATTACCCTTGAAGCCACCAGTCGCGATTATGATGCCCTTACGGGCCTTCATGTTAATGATCCCTGAGGGTGTTTCGACCTCAAGGCCGACAACCGGACCATCCGGCTGGCGATAGATTTTCGTCATCTTGTGCTGTAGCTTCACTTCGATGCCGCGCTTCTCAAATTGCTCCGAGAAGCGTATCGAGTAGATAACACCAGCGCCCTCAGGCTGATCGTGATAGGTGGCCGGACGATGCGAACGAGGAACACGGGCAGGCTCCTGCAGACCGAGCTTGGCCCATTCGAGCTCACAGACATCCTCTTGCCATTTTGCGAAAGCGGCGGATGTATC
>JAIRTN010000018.1 GCA_031254905.1 Coriobacteriales bacterium | reverse complement strand
CTTCGACGCGACACTGACCGAGTATCACGCCTTACGCAAGCGCATCCCCCGGCTTGAGGAGGAGTGGTTTGAGATAACTCAACGCATCGAACAAGAAACAACCCCCTAACCTCGCCCCCGCTCCTGTGGAGTGTTCAAAGGCGTATATGGCGGGTTGGGCGGGGCTGTGCGGGGACTCAGAGGGGGTAGACGGGGGAGGCTAATCGGCGGGCGGCATTGAATCTACGGGTGGGATTCAGTATGATGACGGGCAGGAGAGCTAACATAGTTTGTACTTGTATCACGTGATGGGGAGGCGCACTTTGCGCCACTCATATCGCGTGATTTTCTATTAAGGAGGCGATTTGGGGAAAAGCCCCAACTCGTATAGAAGCTCTCCACGGCCGGAAACCGACAGAATAGGAGAAACAAAATGAAGAAGATTTTGGCAACGATTTTTGGTGCGGCATTGGTATTGTCGCTGGTGGCATGCGCCCCTTCGACAAACACGACGAACCAAAATTCGGGCGGCAACGATAGTGACAACACTCCACCATCCGCGGGTACGCAGACGACGGACAGCACCGACTCAAAAACCCAAGGGCAGGGAGTGGACGCGGTTTCTACCCCGTCTATCGCAACCAACCTCTATACCAACCTCGATAAAGCCGCGGTCTTTACCGCCATACAGCAGTACAAAGGCGTTTGCGTCGTCGCGACGGTCAATGCCGATGGGACGCCCAATATCGCCCAATTTGTACCCGGCGCGCTAGGCGATTCGCACATCATGTTTGGATGGGCGCCCTCCTCAAGCGGCACCAAGGATAACTTCCTGCGCAACGGAGAAGCCATGATGCTTTACGACGTGGTAAATTTGGCGGGCGAAACCAAGGAGGAGCGCCACCAAGGCGCGAAGCTTATCATTGTGCCCGAAACCGACGAGACGGTTATCGCTAAGTTGACCGAGGACCTCCCGCAAGAAAGCAAGGAGCGCCTTGCGAGTGCGGTCATCTGCAAGGTGGTCGAGGTGCTGCCCTTAGGCTAGCCCTCAGCGGAGAGCCGCCCCGGCAGCCCTCAGCCCTCAGCCCCCAAGGCCAGCCCCCAACTCCACGTACGGCCTCAAGGCCAGCCCTCAAAAACTCCCCACGGTTGAGGGACCGCTCCGGTAAATCGTGTTGGGCTTTGCGTTGCCCAGCATCTGCGAAACAGTAACAAAGGCATACCCGCGCGCCTTCAAGGTGTCGATAATCTTGAGGGCGGCGGGGATGGTCGTGCTGTGGCTGTCGTGCAAAAGCACGATGCTGCCGCTTTGCGCGTTGTTCACAACGTGGTTGTAGATGTAGGTACCGTTGCGGTTCTCCCAGTCGCGGGGGTCTATCGACCAAAGAATAATAGGTTTTCCGCAGGCGCGGGTCTGGGCATTAACGCCGCCGCCCGGCGGCCGCATCAGGGCGGGCGTCTTGCCGGTCACGCTTCTCACCAGGTCATCCGTGGCTTGAAGCGAGCCTATAAGAACGTCGGCAGCGCCGTTATGCCCCCACGTGTGGTTGCCAATTTCGTGCCCCTCGTCGCTCATGCGCTTAAACAGCCACTCCCGCTTCGTATTTGTGGCGTAGGCGCCCACAATAAAGAACGTCACGTGCACGTCGCGCTTCTTCAACTCGTTAAGCAGGTTCTCGGTATAGGCGCTCGGCCCGTCGTCAAAAGTAAGGGCAATCCACTTATCCGCCTTGATATAGGTGGTCGACTGATAACTAAAACTCAGAGCCTTGGCCGCGTCGGTGGTGGAGTACAGCTTGGCTTCGGAGGCGTTTCTGTCAGCAGCTAAATAGGTAAATGGGGAGAGGGACGAGCGGATTTGGAGGTAGCCATCGCCACTTGGCACAAGGGTGAAGCGCTGATTCGCTCCCCCCTGATAGCTTTGCTGGGAGACTGTCGTGCCGTTGGTTGTAGCGGTTTTATCCACGGTAATCGCTTTTTCCGAGCGACAATTCTTGATGCTGATGGTGCCGTTGGCAGCCGCTTCGACTTTAAATTTTTGGGCGGGGGTGCCGTTGGGCGTGTAGAGTTGCGCCAGCGCGCCGTTGCTGGTGGAGGCACCTGTTATGTCGAGAGCGAGGCCGTTTTTGCTGGTAAACGTATAGGTTCCGGGGGCGATGGCAGTAACGATGTGGTAGTTGAAGCACTGGGAGGTGGCGTTGCCGGCAGCCGCGCCCACAAGCGTCGAGTTGGCCACGGCAAGCCGCCGCCCGCCGCCCTGCCCACCCTGATTGGTGAGGGTAATGCCTCCCAGCGCGCGCTCGACCTTCCAGAGTTGCGAGGGAGCCGGGAGAGAGGCAGCCAAAGGCTGCTGGCAGGGCTTATCACCATCTAAAGAAAGAAGCTGGCCCGAGCAAAGGGCCGCAAAACTGAAGACGTTGTTGCCGTGCGCGACGGCCAGAAACTTCTGCGCGAGGGTGTCGTTCGAGGCGTAAATCTGAGCGGCCGCGCCGCTTTGGCGGGAGGCGGCGGCGATGTCGATTCGCTTGTCGGCGGCGGAATAGGGGATAAACGAGACAAGTGTCTCGTTTGGGATGATGTCGGCGGGCGGCGGACCAAGGCGGAAGCGCTGCGCGGGAGTGCCGTTGGGAGTGTAGAGTTGGATGCGGGTGCCGTTGGCGGTATTGGCGCCCGCGGCGTCGAGAGCAAGCCCGCTAGCAGCGGAAATAAAGGTCAGCGTGCCGTCGCCGTTGTCCTCAAGTGCCCATTTTTGCGAGAGCAGGGCGGGGTTGTCGCTCTCTTGGACGACGGCCGTGGTGGCCACGCGGTTGCCGTTTGCGGCCGTCAGCGTCTTGCCGGAGGTCAGCGAGCGCAGCGTGTAATACGTCCCGTCGAAACTCGCGCGGAACATTTGCGCGAAGGTCCCATTGGGCGCGTAAAGCTGAAGCTGCAGGCCCGAGGCATGGCTCGCCCCGGGAATGTCCAAGACAGGGGACGGGGAGGCGGACAGGGCCGACGTGATGATATAGTCTCCCGGCGCCAAGGTGGCGGGCTTTTTGGGGACATACGTTTGGGCGAGGTCGATGAAGTAAAAGGCCTGCGCCTTGGTGCCGTTGCGCTTGTAGACTTGGATATTGGTGCCGTTGGCGGTATTGGCGCCCGCAACGTCGAGCAGCAAATCCTCGCCCAGCGCGCTCCTCAGCGTGTAGGTCGCACCGCCCGCACCCGCACCGCCCGCACCGCCAGCCGCCTCAATGACCCACTTTTGCGCGTTGGTGTTGTTGGGCGTGTACTGCCAAACGTTGGTGCCGCTGGCGGTATTGGCGCCCGCGACATCCAAAACCTTGCCGGACTGGGTGTTGGTAAACGTGGCGTAACCCTGCTCGTCATAGGAAAGAGCAAAAGACTGCGCGCCCGTCATATTAGAAACGTAAAGCTGCACGTTAGCCATGCTGTTCTTTGAACCGGCGGCGATGTCGAGAACCTGAGTATCGGCGAGGGCCGAGCGGATAAGATAGGTACTTTCCGGGAGAAGTGCGACGTTTGCCAAAGGTTCAAGGCCGCCCTTATCCCCATCCTGATTGTCCGGGTCTTGGTCCTCCGGTGCCTCCGGCTCCTCGTTGTCGGCGGTGCCGGGTGCGGCGTCAGGGTCGTCGGGCGCAGCGTCGCCCTCGGCTCCGGCCTCGCCCCCAGTCCCAGCTCCAGTCCCAGCATCGCCGGGCACCTCAACCCCGGGCGCTTCAGTCTCAACCTCAGCCTCGGCCCCCGCCATCGTCTCCTCCTCGTCGGGGAGGGCTGGCGCGTCATCCGCCAAGGCAAAGGCGGGGAGCGCCTGCGAGATGCCCGCCACCGCCACCGTGGCAGCCGCGGCGCTTACAAAACTACGACGAGTAACACTCCTCTTAGCGGCCAAAGCACCCTCCCTTGAAAGACGAGCTTCTGAAATCTCCCTCGATAATAGCACCAATAAACAACGATGGGTAGCAGAGGGCCTGTTCTCGCGGCAAATTTCAGAGCCGCAAAGCCGCAAAGCCGCAAAACCTCAGAGCCGCAAAACCTCAGAGCCGCAAAACTGCAAAGGCGCAAAACCTCAGAGGTCGGACTCGTCGTATTCCGAAAGGTGGTAAACGCCGTCATCGCTTTGCGTCGACTTGCGGACGCGGCGCGGCGCCGGCGTGGGTAGGGCGTAGTAGGGGCCGTCTTTAATCCTGCGTACCAATTCATACACCTCGTCGGGGTACAGCGGTATGGGTATGGGAACGTGATACACATCGGATTCGCTCCACGGCGCACCCTCAGGATTCGCGGCGTTTCTTTCTTTGGGGCCCAGAAGGCCCACATCGCCAAACCCCGAGCCAGAGGCAAGCCGCTTCGCGCTGCCGCCCATGCCACCCATGCCGCCTATGCCCCCCAAACCCAAACCAACGCCCCCACTACCCATGCCCCGCCGCCTCGAGGTCGAGGTCCGCACGTCAAAACGCACGGCCAAAAGCGCGTCTTCCATCTCGAGCATCTGCAGAACTTTGATAAACGTATAAAGTGAGGAGCCCTTTCCCGCTTCAAGACGGGAAATCGTCGGCAAACTAATTTCCGCCGCCAGAGCGAGGTCCTCTTGGCGCAGTTTCTTCTTAACTCGTGCCTCGCGGATTTGTTTTCCCAGATAGCTTTCCCATTCCTCTGGCGTATGATTGTCCAACGTTTACCCTCCTCCCTCCGTAGCCTCAGTTTCCGTCGTATCCGTCACCTGTGTTCCGCAGAGAAAGTCAACAATCGACCTTTGGAAAATAAGAGCAGTTTCAAACCCTTGAGACAGCGTCCGTAGGCAAATACCACCAAAAGCATTTTCGGACACTCCCGCCATCCCTGAAAATTCTATACTTTTTTTCCGCGCGTAATATAAAATCTGTGTTAATTCTGGCCAGCCAAACAAAACCAAACTCCCCATGTGGGTGTAGCCCTCATACAGCACCGGCCCCTCCACGTCGTTTTTTTCCGGGATAAGTACGGTGTTGTCTGAGTATGCCAACTCTCCCGCCACATTGATTTGTACGCGATTGGCGAAGCGTCGATAGGCAAAGCGTTCTTCGCGGGAAACTCGTCCGCAGGAAAGAATCTCACCGTAGGCGAGGCGAGAACTGGCGTCCGCGAGGTTAATCGTGGTCTGTGCCCGATAATCGCTGTCCGCGAAGGGGATGACGGGGAGCGGCAGGTAAATCAGTTGCGCGTCCGTCCCAACCTCGATGGCGCTCCTGCGCTTCGCGTGACCGCCGTGCTCCATGCGATGAATCTTCTCAAAGGCCTGCGAGGTGATGTGCGCGCTTGCCCCGTCGCCTATACGCAAATCTATCGACTGGTCGTCGCCTGCCATGATGCCGGCAGAAACACTGATGAGCATCAGCTTTATGGCGTCGTCATCGTCATAAAAGGGATTGGTCAGCTTGAACGGCGCGGTGAAGCGCACGTCGTCGATTACCGAGCGCCGTTGTCCTCGGCGGACGCTCAGGCTCAGTTCAGAGCGCTTGCTGTACTGGTTGGCAGTCAAGGCTACTCCCCCTCAAGGAGGATATCGCGTTTAATCCAAGCGATGACTTCATCAACGCCGGCAGCGTCGCGGATGTTGGTGAACAGGAAGGGCTTGTTGCCGCGCATCTTGAGCGAGTCGCGCTGCATGACGCTGAGGTCGGCCCCCACATAGGGAGCGAGGTCGATTTTATTGATGACCAGCAAATCAGAATTGGTGATGCCGGGGCCGCCTTTACGGGGAATCTTATCCCCTCCGGCTACATCGACAACAAAAATCGTTGCGTCGCTGAGTTCGGGGGAGAAGGTCGCGGAAAGGTTGTCGCCACCGCTCTCGATAAAGATAATCCGCACCTGAGGATACCGCTCCACTAACTCATCGACAGCCTCAAGGTTCATGGAGGCGTCCTCGCGGATGGCGGTATGGGGGCAACCGCCGGTTTCGACGCCGATAATCCGATTGCGGTCCATCACGCTGTTTTTTACCAGAAATTCTGCGTCCTCTTTGGTATAGATATCGTTTGTCACCACACAGATGTCGTATTCCGCTGCCATTTTGCGGGTGAGAACCTCAATGAGCGCCGTTTTGCCCGAACCTACCGGCCCTGCCACACCAATCTTTACGTACTTCATCGCGTTCCTCCTCGAATCTAAAAACTTTAGGACATATATAGCCGAGAATAGAGTTGCTCATGTCGCATCGCGTGTATTTCCAGTCCGGGGCACGATATAAAGAGAGCGTCTTCGTTAAGCGTCATTGTTTCTTCGACAAGCGCGTCGAACAGAAGTCGCGCCTTGGCAAGTATCGCCTGACCATCGGTTTGGCTTAGCGGCACGGTCTTTACGCAGTTGATGACCATTGCGGAGGTTTGCGCATACAGAAAGGCGCCTAAAGCCTCCCCACGCTCTATATTCGCTACGGCGCAAAAGACGCCGTATGCTGTTGGATGAGTGCAAAGCGAGCGCCCCGTCGCTTCAAAATACGCTTCAAAAAATTCTTTGTCCATGTCGGGTGTCAAAAGGGGCATGCTGGTTTTAACAAGACGCGACCCCAGTTTTAGAGAGGCCTGACGTGATTCCATGGCCGTGCGCGATGCCACCGACAGCCGCTCCAGCTTTATCAGCGCCGCGAGGTCCTTGGCCTTCGCCGCCTCGTAGGCCAGTCGCACGGGTAGCAACTCGCCGTATATGAACGAATTGCTCAGATTGGCACGCACGTACTCCCAAGCGCTGGTGGCGTCATGCACACTCTTGTCGTGAATATAGGTTTCCAGCCCGTAGGAATGTGAGTAACCCCCAATCGGGAAGGCCGCGTCGTTGATTTGAAGCAAGAGATAGGAGACAGCCTTATCCATCGGAATTCTTCTCATCATGGTTGTGCGCGTGCGCATGCTCGTGTGTATGCGCGTGTTCATGCCTATGGTCGTGCGCATGCTCATGAACGTGTTCGTGCGCGTGGTCATGGCTGTGCCCATGTTCGTGGTTGTGGTCATGTGTGTGGTTGTGGTCATGCTCATGTTCATGTTCATGCCCGTGGCTGTGCTCGTGGTCATGTTCGTGGCCGTGGTCATGTTCATGCCCGTGGCTGTGCTCGTGGTTATGTTCGTGGCCGTGGTCATGTTCATGCCCGTGGCTGTGCCCATGCTCATGCGTATGTGTATGGGCATCTTCGTGCCCGTGGCTGTGCCCATGCCCGTGGCCGGATTCTGTGGTGTTGCCGATTCGTCTCGTCGGCAACAGTTGTGCCTGTCTGACGCCTACTTCCAATCCCAATTTTTCCAGCAACAACAGCATCGGTTGGTCGTAATTGAGCAAAAAGCCCTCATTGTCCTCGTCATAAAAGAACGGCGCATGACGATTACCGACTTCGTAGCAAAGTCGCACCAGTTGTTCTTGGTTTGCGACATTCACACAGATGCACTTACAGGGCAGTATACGAATCACAATCGCCACGTCATTATCCCAAGCTAATACATCGCCATCGCGCCAGCCACGCTTGAAGGTGGCATCGTCCATTCGCAGGCCCACGTCTACGCCGCCTTGCGAAACGCAGCGGTTGATTCGTTTGGAACAGTTGTACCAGTCGATTTCGATGGAATCTATCGATGCTCCCTCAAACCGTGCTTCGCTAATTTCTCCCAGCGGAGCCGATACGATGAGCGGATATTTCTGTATCCCAGCAGGCATAGTGCTACCCTCCTCCAAAAATCATGCGAGGGCGACGCATACGTGTTGCCCTCGCATAAAACGACTCGGTATCTTTACAGCACTCCTTCATCGTAGGCCTGTTCACCGTGTAAGGTGAGGTCAAGCCCCTTGCGCTCCTGTTCTTCGGTGACACGCACCGGTGTCACTTTGTTGATGAGCCAAAGCATTACGTAGGTAAATCCAAAGCCGTATACTGAGGCCACGAAAACCGCGACTATTTGATGCAGGAAAAACTCGTACCCTCCAAAAATCAAACCATTGGCTCCGTTGGCGTTTACTGCCACAGAGGCGAACACGCCCAGCAAGATGGTACCGATGAGCCCGCCTACACCGTGGACGCCCCACACATCGAGGGCATCGTCCCAGCCGAGCCTGTTCTTGAGGGATACGGCCAAATAGCAGCCCGCCCCGGCAAGAACACCGACTATCGGCGCAACCCAAACAGGGACAAATCCCGCGCAGGGGGTGATGGCGGCAAGTCCGGCAATCGATCCGGTGAGAATGCCCACAAACTTGGGTTTGCGATGCTGAATCCACTCAATCACCATCCAAGTGACCAACGCGAATGAAGCAGCGATGTCGGTGTTGATGAAGGCGTTAGCAGTTACCGCATCGACCCGAAGTTCGCTGCCGGCGTTGAATCCGTACCAGCCAAACCACAGAAGGCCGGTTCCGATAGCTACCAGAGGAATACTGTTGGGGGTTGAATTTTTGTCTGTGCGCGCGCCGACATAAAGCACTGAAGCCAGCGCGGCGAAACCAGCCGTCGCATGAACGACGATACCCCCTGCAAAGTCCAGCACACCCCAAGCGGCGAGCAGTCCTCCACCCCAGACCATGTGGCAGAAGGGGTAGTAGACCAGCAGTTGCCAGAAGGTCAAGAAGATGACGTAGGACTTGAAGGTCACACGGTTTATGAAGGCACCGGTGATGAGTGATGGGGTGAGGATTGCAAACATCATCTGGAATGCCATGAACACGAACTCGGGAATCTGCTCGTTGCCACTGAAGGCGGAAAGCGGAGACATGCCATTGAGGAAGGCCTTGTCCAGATTGCCGAGGATTCCCATAAAATCTGTTCCGGAGGCTAAATCGCCGCTGAAGCACAGCGAGTAACCAACGATAAACCACAGCACCGTGGACCACCCAATTGAGAAGAAACTCTGAACCATAACGCCCAAGATATTGCGTCTGGTGGCCAAACCGCCGTAGAAAAGCGCCAGAGCAGGAGTCATTAACATGACCAAGCTCGTGCAGATGAGCATAAAGCCGGTCGAACCTGAATCGAACACCTTACTACCTCCTCTTTTCTAGCCCCAGGGCCACATATCGCGTAGCATGAGGAAACCGGGTATCCAAGCGGAGAAGATGCCTTCCAAAACCAGAAGAACGGAGACAAAATGCTTCAAATCCTTCTTGGCTACGCATTCGACCCAACCGGTGAACCATAAGATGCCCCAAGCAATCCAGATGACTGCCATGGCAGGGTCGCCCGCTTGGTAGTCGATGATTGCGCAGGGAATCGTATTGATTGCCACAAACAGGCTGAACCAGCCATAGGGCCGCGTGTCGATATTGAACAGCCCGTTCATTGCTTGGAAAAAGTAGGTGAAGCCGAAAAGCAGACCCGTTGCCGCCGCATAGTACTCGCCTTGGCTAATCATGAAGATATTGATAACAAACGAGACAGCACAGGCGATAATCTGAATGATGGCTTGTGCGTTATTGGGCACCTTAGTTATCCGGGCGATGCCATTAACCGTGAGTACGAGACCCACGTACAGCAGGCACATCCCCAAAGGAGTTCCCATAGTGCATCCCCTCTCTTTCTCTTAGAATAAGAAGTACCGCTGTGCCAGCGGGAGCTTCTCGGCTGGAGCAGACTCGATTTTCTCGCCATCTGCGGTTACTTTGTAGGTCTCTGGGTCTACGGTGATGTCGGGAGTGGCGTCGTTGTAGGGCAAATCCTTCTTGCCGATGGTGCGACAGCCGCGAACCGGCAGCACGATTTTCCTCAGTCCGAGATTTTCCGCTATGTTTTCGTCAACAGCGGCCTGTGATACGAAGGTAATGCAGGTCATCTGCACAGCGGTTCCGTCCGCGCCGAACATGTGACGGTAGAAAACCGGCTCCGGCGTGGGGATTGAGGCGTTGGGGTCGCCCATCTTTGAGGCGATGATTGCGCCACCCTTGATGACCATTTCCGGCTTGGCGCCGAAGAACGCGGGGCTCCAGAGCACGAGGTCGGCGAACTTGCCTGCCTCCACGGAACCGACATATTCGGCAATACCGTGAGTGAGGGCAGGGTTGATGGTGTATTTGGCAACATAGCGCTTGGCGCGCAGGTTGTCGTTACCCTGCTCACCGGCAAGAGGTCCACGTTGCTTTTTCATCTTGTCCGCGCACTGCCACGTACGAGTGATAACCTCACCCGGACGACCCATGGCCTGAGAGTCGGAACTCATCATCGAAAAGACACCCATATCGTGCAGTACGTCCTCGGCTCCGATGGTTTCGGGGCGAATACGAGAATCCGCAAAGGCAACGTCTTCGGGGATGTTCTTGTCCAGATGATGGCAAACCATCAGCATGTCCATGTGCTCATCAAGGGTGTTGATGGTAAAGGGCATGGTCGGGTTTGTTGAGGAGGGCAGGATGTTGGCGTAGCCGGCTGCCTTGATGATGTCGGGGGCATGACCGCCACCGGCGCCTTCCGTGTGGAAGGTGTGGATGGTGCGGCCGGCGATGGCGTCGATGGTGTCCTCTATGCAACCGGCCTCATTCAAGGTGTCGGTATGGATGGCAACCTGAACATCGTATTCGTCGGCGACAGTGAGGGCGGTATCGATGACCTTGGGGGTAGAGCCCCAGTCCTCATGCAGCTTCAGGCCGCAGGCACCGGCTTTAATCTGCTCGATGAGCGGTGCCGCCGCGGAGCAGTTGCCCTTGCCCAAGTAGCCAAGGTTCATCGGATAGAACTCGGCGGCGCGAAGCATCATGGAGAGGTTCCAAGGGCCAGGCGTGCAGGTGGTGGCATTGGTGCCGTCTGCCGGGCCGGTGCCTCCGCCAATCATGGTGGTGATGCCGCTGAAAAGTGCCGTATCGATTTGCTGCGGGCAGATGAAATGGATATGGGTATCGATACCACCGGCGGTGATAATCAGACCTTCGCCTGCCAAAGCCTCGGTGGAGGCGCCCACGGTCATGCCGGGCGTGATGCCCTCCATGATGTCCGGGTTGCCAGCCTTGCCGATACCGGCAATTTTGCCATTTTTGATGCCAATGTCCGCTTTGACGATGCCGGTATAGTCCAGAATGAGGGCGTTGGTGATAACCAAATCGAGGTCGCCATCGGCACTCGTGGAATTGACCGACTGGCCCATTCCGTCACGGATGGTTTTGCCGCCGCCGAATTTGATTTCGTCGCCGTAGCTGGTGTAATCCTTCTCTACTTCTACAAATAAATCGGTATCGCCCAGACGTACCTTGTCACCAACCGTGGGACCGTACATTGCGGCATAGTCTTTTGAGCTGATTTTCCTGCTCACAATTATCGCCCTCCTTCCACAAAGCCCTTGAGGGCAGCATTGTTCAGTGCCGCGGCCTTGGAGGCTTCGCAGGCCTGACCGTTCGTAAGTCCGTTAAGACCATAAACTCGGTTACGCCCACCCAACTCAACCAACTGGACGGTGTAGGTCTCACCCGGCTCAAAACGTACGGCATTGCCGGACGGAATGTCGAGGCGATACCCAAAGCTCGCCGCACGGTCGAAGCTCAGGCGCTTGTTTGTCTCGAAAAAATGAAAATGAGAACCTACCTGAACCGGACGGTCGCCTGTGTTAGTGACCTTGAGTTCGATAATCTTGCGTCCCGCGTTGAGCGTGATTTCCCCGCCAGTAGTAATTACTTCTCCAGGAATCATTTTGCACCTCATCTCTCGACTATCGGGGTATGTACGGTGACGAGTTTGGTGCCGTCGGGGAAGGTGCATTCGATTTGAACTTCATGAATCATCTCGGGCACGCCTTCCATTACGTCATCGGCAATAAGGATTTTGGTGCCAAGCGCCATGCACTCTGTTACCGTCTTCCCTTCGCGCGCGTACTCAAGTACCTCTGAGCTGATTAGTGCGACAGCCTCGGTGTAGTTGAGTTTTAAGCCGCGCTCTTTGCGCTGCTTTGCTAGTTCCCCGGCGCAATGCAGCATCAACCTTTCTTGTTCTCTTGGCGTAAGCCTCATAGCTTAGCCCCCTTTCTTTGTTGAGGGTTTTCTCGTCGTCACACTCTGTATTAACGGTCTTGCTTCCCCATCATCGCCCACAGTCGATGACTTTCCTCCGTCCGGGTACCTCGCACGGATTGCGCTCATTTCATGTGGCGGCAATGAAAGCACGGCGTCAACATGAGTGGCGATGAGAGTATTATGGGGGCATGGTGGAAGGGGGTTCAAGGGCTTTCAGATTTGTGATATATCTTTTATATTCGGGAGAATATACGAAACTTTCTTTATATTGAAATCCCTCATAATCAGGCCAAATTGCTTGATTTTCTAGAGGTCTGCAGCTAGCGGTCTTGTTCGCGGCGCCCGTTTGGCGCGCGGCCGTTTTTCTGCGCTCAAAGCCGGCAACCTGCTATAGCAAACTTCTTTTATATCCGATGTCGCGCCGTTCGCCGCCGACTGTTCGCGGCGCTTGCAATCGCGTCTGTTTTGATGTAGTGTTACGATAGTAAGAAACGTAACACTGTCGGGAGCGACGAGGGGATGAACAATGAAAACAGAACGGTACGGAAAATGGGGAGCGCTTATTCTTGCGCTCATTCTTGTGGGTACGCTGATTGTCGGATGCACGCAACCGAACAATCCGGCGAATACCGACGTTTCAACAAAAGATGAGGTCATCATAGGATTTACGAGTGTTCCT
>JAIRTN010000010.1 GCA_031254905.1 Coriobacteriales bacterium | reverse complement strand
CCCACAAGTGAGGAGAACTAAAATATGGCACAGAGAGACCCGGTTTTAATCCGCGTGGCACAGCCTGAAGATGCGCAGGCGATTCTTGACATTTACGCGCCCTATGTTATCGATACTGCCATTACCTTTGTTTCGACCGTGCCGACGGTGGATGAGATACGCAGAAAGATGCTCGAAATCGAGCGGGACTACCCCTACCTCGTTTGCACCGTGGGGAAAAATCTTGTTGGCTTTGCCTACGCGAGCAGCGCGCGGCCGCATGAGGCCTATCGTTGGAACGCCGAACTGTCTGTTTATATTGACCCCGGTTATCAGGGGCGTGGCATTGCGACAGCGCTGTATACGGCGCTGTTTCAGATACTGAAGGGGCAGGGTTTTTACAACCTTTATGCCGTTATTACGCTGCCAAACGAGGCGAGCGTCGCCCTGCACAAGCACTTTGGCTTTAAGGAACTCGCCATCCACCGCGCCGACGGCTACAAGATGGGCGCGTGGCGCGACGTTCTCTGGATGCTGTATCGCATCGAAGGGGCGGCAGACCCCGAGTTACATGGGCCGCCGACGCCCTTTACGAGCCTGCGACGCAACGAAATCGACACCGCACTGAGTATGGCGACGGCACTGTTGAGCGGAGCGCAGTAATATGACTACTATGATTGATAGCTTGGCCCTCCAAGCCGGTGCGCAGGCGCCGTTGCCCGAGGGCTTCTTGCTGGGACACGCGCAAAACGCAGACGCGGGAACCGGCTGCACGGTTGTCCTCTGCGAGCAGGGTGCCGTTGCTGGCGTTGCGGTTCGCGGGGCCGCCCCTGCAACGCGCGAGACAGATTTGCTCAACCCCTGCAACACCGTTGAGAAGATACACGCCACCATCCTCAGCGGCGGGAGCGCCTTTGGCCTCGACGCGGCGGGTGGCGTCATGCGCTGGCTCGCCGAGCGAGGAATCGGCTTGAACGTCGGTGCTGCCGTGGTGCCCATCGTCTGCGGCGCCTGCATCTTCGACTTGGGCGTTGGCGACGGCAGCGTCAGGCCCGATGCCGCCCTCGGTTACGCTGCCTGCGAGGCGGCTGCCACGAACGCCCCAACTCCGCGCTCGGGCAATGTGGGAGTGGGCACGGGCGCCAGCGTCGGCAAGTTGCTCGGAGAGGCCTCAGCCATGAAGTGCGGCTTTGGCATCGCGGGCATCAGGCTTGGAGAGCTCATCGTCACCGCGCTTGTCGCCGTTAACGCCCTCGGCAACGTCTTTGACCGCACGAGCGGCCAGACGCTTGCCGGCGCACGCGACCCACGCACAAAATCCACGATTCTCAACCCCTACGAGGCCCTCTCGCTGATGTCCGCAATGGCGGGGGCGGCCGAGGGCGGGATGGCTGGAGCGGGCGGGAGCGGGAACGGGGCGGCCGGCGAGCCCTCAAGCGCCGCGTCCGCCTCCCCATTAAACACCCCCACCGCGAACACGGGCGCTTCCACCGCCCCCACCGCCGGGGCCAACACGACCATCGGCTGCATTCTGACCAACGGCATGCTTACCAAGGCGCAGGCAACCCGCGTCGCGGATATGGCGCACGACGGCTTTGCCCGCGCCATCGAGCCGGTGCATACCGGCTTTGACGGCGACACGATATTTGCGCTCTCGACGGCGGTGCTGCCAACGTCCCCCGACCTGCTTGGGGCGCTCGCGGCCTTCGTGATGGAGGCGGCCATCCACGACGCGGCGCGCTCGGCAACGAGCGCTTTCGGCCTGCCGTCAGCAAGAGATTTGCACTAAACCAAATCTTGAAAGGAGTTGTGCGTGCCCAAAATAAGCTGGTCAAACGGCTATATCCGCAACGATGACGCGGCGCTGTACTACGAAGTACACCAAAGCACCGAGGACAACGCGCCGCTCCTCATCCTGCTGCACGGCAACGGCGAAGACATGCACATTTTCGACGGGCACATCGAACCTTTGCTCCCCTATTACGATGTCATCGCCGTGGACACCCGCGGGCAGGGCAAGTCATCCAAAGGCAGCCGGCCGCTCTCCTACGAACTGTTTGCGGAGGATTTGTTTACCCTCATCAACAAGCTGCAAATCGGCAATTTCTTGCTCCTCGGCTTCTCGGACGGCGGAAACACCGCGCTCGAACTCGCGCTGCGACATCAGGAGCGCGTCGCCGCCATGATACTCGTGGGGGCAAATCTTTTTCCCGACGGCATGACGGCCATAACGCGCAGGGGCCTGCAACTGCTGGCGACGGGACAGAGGCTAAAGGGCTTTCTCACGAGGAAGGAGAGCGCCAACAAAGACCTCGTGCGGCTCATGCTCGAACACCCCCATATTGAGCCACAGCAGCTTGAGAAAATTACGGTTCCCACGCTGGTGATTAATGGGGAGCGGGACATTATCAAAGACGAACACAGCTCTCTCATTGCCGCTTCTCTCCCCAACGCGCGCCGCGTGGTTATCCCCGGCGCGGGCCACTTCGTCATGAAGGATGCTCCCGCGGAATTCGACCGTGCGGTACTCGAGTTTCTTATGGAGGACGATTAACAGGGAGGGTGCCAGCGGCGCTCCGAGCGTGGGGGGATTAGCGAGAGCGGGCTTGTCTGAGCATGTGATTGCGCTGGTCGAGGAGGCTGGGCTCGACGCCAACCGGATAGCTGTGCGGGTTGAGCAGACGCTTATTGGCGGGATGGAGGCCGGCGAGGCTTGCGCGTGCGGTTTGCTGCGCCTCAAGTGCGCCCGATTTTATCCCCCTATATTCCCCTTTGTGTATGAAGGGCTTGAGGAGTTCGATGTGAGAGAAGCC
>JAIRTN010000081.1 GCA_031254905.1 Coriobacteriales bacterium | reverse complement strand
ATGCGGCTATCCGGATACTCATCGAAGATTCGTCTGCTGAGGCTCTCAATGGTTTGTTTGGCCAGCACCCGTGCGGATGCAGTGTAGCCTCCGGCTATCTCCTCGGGGGTTTGCTTGCGACCATAGGCCGCGTTCATAGAGGCCGACCAGTCCAATACGAACAGCACATCATAGCGCGGCCGGGGAGGCAGGGGGGTATTCGTGTCGACGGTAATGGTGTACTTTATCTTCTCCCCAACCTTAACTTTGATAGGCGAGGCCGCGCTGCCGGCACCTTTAATGCCGCGGTCCAGCACCTCTGCCGTTTTGCTGATGGTAGGTGTCGAGGCGGCAAAGGTCTCGGACGCCTTGAGATTGGGGATAAGCCCAAAGACCATCCCCAGCGCGAGGATAACTGACATCGCGCAGAGGGCAAGCCTTTTTCGCGTGCCCCGCGTGCCCTGTGCGCCCTGTGCGTTTCGCCCCTGTGCGCTCCGCACGCTTCTCACCGTCTTTTTGGGTGTGTGCCGTGTTGTTTTCATGTCGCTTTCCTACTCTACAATCTCTCATATCGCGAGTTCGCGCAAGATTTTATCAATGGGGATGAGGTCGGCACTGTCTGGGGCATCAGGGCCGCCCCACCATCCGACGCGATAATCCCATTTCTTGATGCCTATGGCCTCGCATTTGACTTCGATGTTAAAGGTGGCGCCCTTGTAGCGCTCATCCAGATTTGCGGCGAGGCTTATTGTGCTGAAAAGCTCAGGGCTTGTTTCCGTTGGCGCCAAGACGCCAAGGTAGTAATAGTATCCATCGCCGCCATCTGCCCATTCGGAGGCATTGAGGTTCGCGAGGATTTCCGTACCGATATGGGCAGGGAGTACGGTGTAGCCGTCGGCGGCGATGATGGTTGGCAAGATGAGGAGCCGTGCGAAGCCCGGTAAATCTCCGTTGTTGGTGACGCTTACCCGCTTTTCGATGGGTTCATCTCCGGGCTTGATGGGGTCGGTTGGAGGGTCGAACACCTCGACTATGGAAACGTCAAATCGGTACTGGGGTATTTTGATTCGGTTAGTCACCGAGTCTGTTGTCTTCATCAGGGCGATGGTGCCTCCCAGCAAAAGCACAGCGGCAAGTATGGCGGAAAGCAGCAGCGGAACCGATGTCGCTCTTTTTGATGTGCGTGTCATGAATGAATCGTCCTTTCGGGGGAATGCCAATCTGCTTTCCCACCATACTTACTACAAATCCTACAAATCGTTATTAGCGTCAGCTAGGAGGGTCACAGTGGCCCTTGAGTGCTATGTACAGAGCGTCTGTCTCCGCAAGTTTCCAACCGGTCGAGGAGAGGAGGGCGTCGCTCGTGTTTTGGATGGCTTCCATGTTGACAATCAAATCGAAAACCATTCCTGAATACTCTTGGCCAGCGTCATCAGCAAGTTTTAGGCTGTCCAGCAGGAAGGGGGTGATGCCTCCGGCAGGAAGCGAAGCGATGTAGTAGAAGAAGCCGTCCTTGGCGTTGTACCACCACATCTTGTCTGTGGGGGTGGTGCCTGTGAGTTCAGTCAACTTGTTGTAGTTCAACGAAATTTTCTTGTCGGTCTTATCGGTGTAGGGGAAGCCGATGTCAGAGACGGGGCGAATGATGGGGACACCACTCGTTTTGCGATTGGTGACTGCCGCCCAAGCCATTTCGCTGTGCTGTAGTTTGCCGAAATCCCAATAGGCGAGGTTTTTTATGGTCAACACGTTGTCGGTTATATCGAAGTCGGCCGTTACCCTTTGGTATTGGTCTTTGTAATCGCCCGTTTGAATCTTGTACAGGAAGACAAAGGAATGTGATGTCTTTCCTTTTTCGACGGCCGCGGTCCGCATTTTCAGGGTGAGGCCATCAGGTATCGGCGACGGAAGCCCCTCGATGCTGGCGAACTGGTTCGTGACATCTACCCACTCACCTTCCAGATAAGGGGCCGCGTTAAAGAGTTGCGGGATGAGCTCCTTATCCGTTTGTTGGTCGATAGAGAGTTCTGAGGATTTTGCCGGAACATTGAGTTTCTCCATGACTTCCTCAAAACCGACGCGGACGAACACAGAGCCGCTACCGTTGTTGGCGACTGCTACTTGCTTTTTAATCTCTTGGCCGGGAAGCCACGTCTTGGGTGGAGTGAATACCTCCACGACGTTGACGGAACCGTCCGTGATACGAGCAGTAGCCAAGCGGTTGGTCACGGAATCCTTGGCGGTAAACCATGCAAAGGTTACTGCCGCAATCATGACGACCGCCAAAGCACCCGCGGTGCAAATGGCTGTGACTTTTTTCATTTTCATTACTCCTTCTAAATAGTCTGAGTGTGGACTTTGCCGTTTGGCAGGTTGGTATCTATGTCAACTGCCTTGCACAGAGGCAGATTATCGTTGGGCTGTGCGGACGAAGCCACCTGTGCGCTTCGCTTCTTTTTCGACGCGGAAAATATGCCGTGCAGCACAAAGACAAGGCACAGAGCGGCCACGGCGAAGACGGCGTAGGGAATCGGATTGTTTCTCACCTGCTGGAGCATCGCCCCCAACTTCGGAATCGAGAACACCTTTGTCCCGATGATTCTATCGGCGGACACGGGCGGGTCATCGGCGTTGTTGGTGTCTCCGCGCGTAATGAACCAGAGGCCCGGCTGTCCGTCCATCTCGGTCTTGATGTCCACGACGCGGTGTGTCAGAGAGGCGCTTCCGCTCTGGTCCGTGGCATAGGTGACGATGTCTCCAACCTTGATGGTCGCTGGGTCGCCCAGCTTGACGAAAATCATGTCGCCGGCGGAAAATCCACCCGGAGGGCTGTCTGGCCCCGGTGTCATGGAGCCGGTAAGGACGTTGTAGAACCGATAGCCAAACAGAGACTTCTTCGGGTCTTGATTAAGCGCGAATAGTAACGAGCCCACGACAAGCAGGAGGCAGAAAGTGAGTACGATGGTGTTGCCCACCACGCGTGCTACGCGATGCTTTGTGCGAGGCATCGCCTTGCTCTCTACCTCCTCGGTGGCTGTTGCGGACTGTGGAACCGGCGGGGGTGGGGCCGCAGCCGTGGCTGTGACAACGGTGGCAACCGCGGGCGTGGCAACGAATCTGCGCCATGCCGCATACCGAGGCGCGCTCGCGGGTGTGGCCACAAATGTGCGCCACGCCGTGTAGCGAGAATCGTTCGCAGGCCTGTGCTGCGCCGTGCGTTGGGGCCGAAATCGCTGTATGGTGATGCCCAATGGTTTGGATTTTCTGCATTGAACCCAGCATTCGCGCTTGGATTTTCTGGGTGTGGTTGTCATGATTTCTGCTCCCTTATACTCAACACTGAGAGCTTTTGTGAAAGAGGGGCCGGTCGTTACGAGCCTATGGTATGACGGCTGCGAATGTCATTCCTGAGCGTTAACCTTACAGTAGGTCAGGCGTCAACTGTGTTATGGTGCCGACAAGGGACTGTATAAAACACCACAAAAAATGAATAGATTTTTCCATAGATGAGTATTTGATATCCAATCATGCAATTTTATTCACACATCGTGTACACGAGGAGAGGTGTGGGGGAGGAAAGGGACGTCACTATCACAATAAAAATTCTGCCGTACGACACGAGGGTATCGTACGGCAGAACGAAGGTCGGTGAATATGGAATACTAGCTTGTTAGCTCATTATCGGTAAGGCGGGCGGCACGACGGGTGCGCAGTCTTGCGACGAGCATGAGGGCCGAGCCTGCGGAGATGAGCGTGAGCATTGCAAAGACGAAGGGGAGACTGCTGTCGCCGGTTGGCGGCAGGGTGCTTCCGCCTCCGGTGCCGCCTCCGCCAGTCCCGCCCTCGCCGGATGTCGTTGCCTCACTTATCGTGAGGTAGTAGGGCAGCGCTGTCGAATAGGTGCTGGGCCCCGTGAGAACCGAGAAGTTGCCGGTTGCCAGCGTGACGCGGTAGGTGTGCCCGACGATGAGGGTCGAGGGGTCGAGGTAGTAGGGTTCGCCGGCGGCGTCGCGTTTGATGACATCGGCCGTTGTGACGCTGGCGTTTGCCGTTACGTCGAAGACCGAACTAACAACGGCTCCACCAAAGCCCGACATGACCAGACTTTGCGCCGCATCAGCGTTGCTGATGCTGACTGTTTTGTCCTTCGGAACGGAGAGCGGCGTGGCCGCATTGTTCGCCGTGGCGACGTTTTGTGCCCCGTCCTCAATGGACAGCGTTGGCCAATCCACCAAGCGATTGACGGTAAAGGTTATCGGCTTGGAGGCCACGGACGAATCCTCGACGAGCCTGAGCGTGTAGGCGCCCTGATAGGCATCGGCGAAGAAGCTCTCGTCGAAGGTCAGCGCAATCTCGGGGCCGTTCTGCTCCAGCTCATATTTCGTTGTACTCACAGGTACTGCCGAGGCACCGGTGCCTTTTAAGAGGCTGGCGCTCGCGAGGTCGAAGCTGTCTGCGCCATTGATGTGCAGCTGATAACCTTCAGGGGTATTCTCGAACCACGTTGTGTTGTCGGTGGGGCTGACGTGGAATGGGCCGCCATCATTCTGCTCGATGACGGCGTTATCGTTGATGTAGTCGAGCAGCGACGCGCCTTCGATGACGATATCCTCGAAGCCCTGTGCGTAGACGACTATCTTGTAGGTGCCGGGGAACTCAAGGTCGGCAAAGCGCGGGAAGATGTTCTCATTGAAGGAGACATCGAAGTTTTGATGCATGCGGTGAGAAAAGAGGTTCTGGAGCCATACGAGCGGCTGACGCTCGCCAACTCCGGGGCTGCCGGCAGGGCCGGTTTTCTCAACGTATCCACCGTAGATGTATTCGAGGTAGTCATCCCAGAAGTGCGCGGCGTCGATGCGGGGGGTCGTGAGGTCGAAGTTCACGGTGAATTGGCGGATGGTCCAGTTTCCGCCGTAGGTCGTGGTGGCTGTTGTTCGAGTTGGGAAGCTGGCGGGCGCTGTGCTGCCGACGGCAGTAGCGCTCCGCGCTCCCCATGTTGCGTTGGGGAACAGGTACTTCGCCTTATAGATGCCGGCAGGCGCCGACCACGTGATACCCGCAATCTTTGCGAGAACGGCATCGGCTTGT
>JAIRTN010000068.1 GCA_031254905.1 Coriobacteriales bacterium | reverse complement strand
TCCAAAACATTCCGGTTCGTACCGAGTTAGGTCGCCGGATACGCACCGCCTTTATCCCTGACCCCTCGGTTGTTGAGATGGGGGAAGTGTTGGAGGGGACGGCGGATGGGCTGGGGCCGGTGGCGGGGGGTGGCTCGGCGGTTGCGTCGGCGGCGGACGAGGCGGACGCGGTCTTTCTCTCTGCGGACTACTCCCAGATTGAACTACGCCTACTCGCGCATTTGTCCGGGGACGAGGGGCTTATCGAGGCATTCATAGAGGGGGAGGACTTCCACGCCTCAACGGCGGCGCGCGTGTTTGGTGTTTCGCTTGAGGAAGTGACCTCGCAACTGCGCTCCCGCGCGAAGGCAGTCAACTTCGGCATCGTTTATGGCCAACAGGCCTACGGGCTCTCGCAGTCGCTCGGCGTTGGCTTCCAAGAGGCGCAGGAGATGATAGCCCGCTACTTCAGGGCCTATCCACAGGTGCGTAGTTATCTTGACGAAACGGTCGCCATGGCGCATGAGCAGGGTTGGGTGCAGACGCTCTATGGGCGCAAACGTCATATCAAGGAGATATATTCCAGCAATCTCAATACGCGCGCCTTTGGTGAGCGCACCGCCATGAACCACCCCATGCAGGGCAGCGCGGCCGACATCATCAAACTCGCGATGATAGAGATAATGCGGCGCATAGACGCGGAAGGTTTTGTTTCCCAGATGGTTTTGCAGGTTCACGATGAACTTGATTTCAACTGTGCGAAAAGTGAGGTCGAACGCCTGTCCGTCATGGTAAAAGAGGTTATGGAGGGCGTCGCGGAACTCAAGGTGCCGCTCGTTGCCACCGTGAGCGTCGGCCCCAACTGGGCGCAGGCGCACTGAGGGCGCCGAGCCTTGGTGCGCCGAGGCATGTTGGGGAATTCATTTTGCTTCCTTTGGTAGTTTATTAAGTGAAGGAGAGAATATATGGCACGAAACATACTTCCGCTCTATACGCCCCACTATTATCCAACAGGGGAGGAAAGCGCTCGTATCCATACCAATAGGGGTGTCATCTGTGTTGAGCTTTTTGGCAGGGAGACCCCGATAACCGTGGGCAATTTCATAGAGCTTACCGGTCGTGGCTTCTACCACAATCTGAAGTTTCATGCTCATAAGCCCGGATCGGTCATAGTGAGTGGCTGTCCTAAGACCAGACCTCTCGGGCCGGCACAGGTCGCTGCTGCCGCACGCGGTGTTCTGCGCGGCGTCCACCCGGGAACCGGTAACGCGCGCTATACCATTAGCGAAGAATGGGAAACCAATGCGCGCAATCATCATCTTGATGGCTCGCTGGTTTTAGCCCATGGTTCGGATCCGAACAGTGGCAGTTCTCAGTTCTATTTCTCGCTTGCCGAACAACCTGAATTCGATGATAAGTTTACGGTATTTGGGCAGGTAATAGAAGGGCTGTCTGTTGTTCACAGCTTGGTGATCGGGGATGTCATTGAGAGTATCGAAGTGGAGAGAGCAGACGAGGCAGCCTTGGCCTCTGCGTTGGCGCAAAAGCCTCCCAAGCCTCAGTCTTTGTCTTGAGAAGACTCAACGAGGTCTATGAGTTCTTGTTGTTTGTGGACGCCGAGTTTGGTGTAGATGTTTTCGATATGTGTGCGTGCAGTGCCGTTGGCAATCTGCAGGTTTCGTGCGATGATGGAGAGCGTACGGCCGCGCGCGAGCAGGGCGAGCACCTCACATTCGCGCGCGGTTAACCCGTATTTGTCGGCCACGATACGTGCGTGGCGCTGGGCGAGAAGTTCAAAGGAATCCGTGCCGTCCTTCTCCCCATTAGTATTGTTTTTTCCGTTGGGCATACTTGATGTGCGGGAGGAAACAAGGTGCATGAGTGTGCCCTCGGGCATTACCAAGAAGGCGACCACGACCAATGAAATAATGCCGAGCAGTGAGAAACTTATGATCTGCATTCCGCTTTGGGCGAGGCGGTCATAGATGAGTGGGCCGAGTAGGTAGCCGAGAGCCATACCGACGAAGGTGAATGCTACGCCGAGGCCGAAAACGCGATAGGCTTGGCCCCAGCGGCGCGCGATTTCAGCGAAGAGTATCCACGTGAGGATGTCGAAGAACTCATAGCCGATGTTGATGATAAGGAATGAGTGTGCTGCGAAGCGGTCGAGAAACAGGGCGAGTGCCGCAAGACCGACGACCATGATGGGCAGCGAAAGGCGGTAGGTGAGAACCGCGTTGAAGTTTCCTTTGGTCATGAAGGCAAGGGCCAAAAATGCCACCCCCACGACAACGAGGGCGAACAGTGCACCGCCCCCGATAAATTCGAAGGGGCCGGGAACATGCTCGAGAATCATATCGTAGGAGCGGCAGAGGAAGGAGAAGATGGCAATCGAGAACATGAGTTTGAGCATGTCTGCTGAGGATACGGTCTTTTGCGTTGTGTCGTCAGAGAGGTATGGCGCCGCTGGTGGTGGCAGTGGTGGTGGTGGCGTCGTTGGCGATGACGACGACGACGACGATGATGATGATGATGATGATGACGTGCTGTCACTTTTGACATCAAGCTCCGGAGCGTGTGTTTTGGCGTCGGATGCGGTGGCGCTGTGAGGCCAGAGTAGACCAGCGGCAAACGGAGAATCAGATTGTGCAAGTAGTAGGGCAAAGGAGATGAGCGGGAAGATCACTAAGGCAATGAGGGTTGTTTCCTGCGAGGTGAAGGCGACCAACAGGGCCGTGAAGATTGCCGCGGCCGGGGCGGCTACAGTGGAGAAATGATGGGGCTGTGTGGCGAAGCGTTTTCCCCAGAGGCATTGGAGAAAACCGACGCCTGTGCCGCCTGTTAGCATGCTGACCAGCAATAGGAGGGAATACTCAAGATAGCAGGCAATGCTCATCCCAAAAACGGTGAACAGAAGCAGGGCCAAAGTCATACGGAACAGGTGGATGTGCGAAAGGGGTTTTGCTTTTTGTAGACGCTTTGCGATGAGGGCCACCATAAGAGATGAAGCGGCGCCAGCGAGCAGATAGATGCTTCCAAGACGGGGGGCGAAAGCAAAAGTTGTCGTACCTATGCACAAAACTATCCACGCTCGGCACAGGCCAAAACCGAGAATCGTCTTCATGTATGTATATCCCGGCACTGGGGGCATGTAGTTGTTCCGCGATCCCTCTGGGCGTTTCATGAAACAAGTGTACTGTAATTTTGCTGTCCTGTGTTTGCTCTTGCCCCGCTTATCTTTGTGGGATTTAGTAAATTCTCGTCTATCGGATTGAGCATCCGATGCTCTGAGGCAAAAACCGGATTTTTTATCAGAGGTATTCGTGCCGTTAACACGGTATCTTTTTCCCAATCTGCCCACGCTTGAGCATCAGGCTCATCGAAGTCGCAGGCTTGCTCACGTGGTGTAGGAAAACTTGTGTTCGTTGCAACGGTCTGGTCCGTTGGATACGACGAAATGCGAAGGAGAAGAACATGAGCAAGAAAGAGGGAAACAATCTGGTGAAAAACGGACTTTCGCGTCGTTCTTTCATCAAAGGTGCGGCGGTCGCTGGTGCGGCGGTCGCTGGTACGGCAGCGTTGTCGGCCTGTTCAAACGACGGATCTGGCGGAACCGTCTCAGGAGACTGGTTGCCCAAGAGCTGGGATTATGAGTGTGATATCTTGGTTATCGGTTACGGTGGCGCCGGTATGTGGGCATCGCTGATCGGTGCCGATGAATGTGCTCAGGAGGTCTTGGTGCTCGAGAAAGCCCCTGAGCGGGGCGGTGGAAACAGCTCCATTAATAATGGAGAGTGGACCATCATCGAAGAGGACAAGAAAGAAATATTCAAAGAATACGTCAGAGCATTTACCCACGGCAAGACGCCCGACCCCATGATCAACGCTTGGGTTGAGGAGTGTGTGCGCAACACCGAATACGCGGACAAGTATGACATGACGTATGATATTGTCGAGTTCGCCCTTGCTGGATCCATTCCTGAGTACAGCTCTCTTGATTCGCGGTTTGTGGGCTCCCAGAAACTTTCTTCTATCGACGGCTTCGGTATGCTCTCGTTTCATGAGCTTGATGCCAAGCGTGAGGAACTGGGCGCCAAAGTCATGTTTGACTGCCATGATGAGCGCCTCATTCAGAATCCTACGACGCAGGAAATCCTTGGTGCATGGACACTCATCGGCTCTGATCCGACCGAGAAGGCTGTCAAAGCACGCAAAGGAGTCATCATGTGTATTGGTGGCTTTGAGTTCAACGAGGAACTCAAAAACACGTACCTCAAATGCTATCCTTTCAAATTTGAGGGCTGGCGCTTCAATACAGGCGATGGTATAAAGATGGTTGAGGATGTTGGTGCCAAGTTATGGCATATGGACATGGTCATATCCATGTATTCCATGTACACGCGTGATCCTGAATTCGATTTCTCAATTCTCGCCTTTCCCGCGGGATTCTCCTACTTCATCGTGAACCGTCTTGGCAAGCGCTATACGAACGAGAATAGCATGGGCTCCCCGCATAATGGCTGGCATTCGCTTCTGCATTTCTCAGACGCGATCGACGATTTTGATCGTATCCCCTCATGGTGCGTATTTGACCAGAGTTGTTTCGACGCCGGAAAACTCTCCACAAGCCAAGGCGACTTCTTTGAGTGTGGGAACTTTGCCAGCGATCTGCCGGATTCTCTGCGCGACTGGGATGGCTGGAGCAAGGACAATAAGCCAGAGCTCGAGCGCGGATGGATTCTTCAGGGTGCGACTATTGAAGAGCTTGCTGCGAAGATGAAGAGTTACGATGGCTGGATGGACGCCCAAACACTTCGGGCGACTTTCGATGAGTATCAACGGTTCTGCGAAGGTGGACGTGACGAGCGCTTTGACCGGAGGGAGCAGACGCTTCAGACGCTGGACAGCGGACCCTATTACGCCTACGCTATCTATCCTGGTTCGTGCTCGACACTTGGTGGCCCTATGAAAAACGAGAACGGTCAAGTGCTCGGCCCCGCTCAGAATGTGATTCCGCGCCTGTATGCGGCAGGCTGCTTTGGCAATTTTCAGAGCCACTCATACGGCATCACCGGCGGCAACAACGCGGAGAACATGGTCTGGGGGCGTATCAGCGCTCGCCACTGCGCCAGCTTGGAGAATTGGGACAAGAAAGGGTAGACGCAGAGATTGGCGCAAGGGTAGCCGTAGGCTTTACATCAGAGGCACGTTTCGTATTTCCGAAACGAGAAGGCCCCGATCAGCAAACGCTGGTCGGGGCCAATTTTAACTAGAGGTCGAGGTAGTTTTGGAGGGCGGCGAGGTTTTTCTTTGCTTCTTCGTAGCCGACTTGCCAGAGGTCGTAGAGTTTGCGCGGGTCGTGTTCCATGCTGCCAATCGTTACGGGTTGAGGCGGGCGTATAACGAAGGCCTCGCCTGTCTCGTGCATGCGCGCGGCCTGCTGATAGTCGCGGTTGTAATCGAGGTGGCGGTTCTCCATGCGCCCAACAAACAGAGGATAGTCGGCGTATTTGCGTCGCGCCAGAGGCATAAGCTCATTGGGGCCCTTTACGTAGCTGGCGTCTTGGGTCAGCACGACAACGTGCTTCGTGGCCCCGGTTGCCTTCGAGTACTCCAAGGGGAGCGAATCGCATATACCGCCGTCGAGAAGCAGCCTGCCGTCTATCTCCACATTCTTTGAGACAAGCGGCATCGCCGACGACGCGTGCAGGTAGGGCATCTGCGTGCGTGGGTCGACGAGCCTTGTGTAGCAGGCCTCGCCGAGTACGAGGTCGCTTGCGACCGTAATAAGACTGAGGGGCGAGTGCGTAAAACCCTCGTAATCGAAGGGCTCAAGTTCGTTCGGTATTTGGTCGAAGACAAACTCCACGTTAAAGGCGTTACCGGTCAACGCATAGGAGCGCATGCTGAAATAGCGCCAGTCCGCGCAGTATTTCGTGTTGAGATAGCAGGAGCGTCCGCGCAGGCCAGCAACGTAATTAAGCCCGTTGAGGGCGCCGGCCGAAACGCCGATGGCCGTGCGGGGCAGCAGTGCGCTGTCCATAAGAAAATCGAGAACGCCGGCGGTAAACTGACCGCGCATGGCGCCACCCTCCAAAACGAGGTTGCACTCGACGATATGTGCCCCCTCCCATGCCGGATGATAACCCGCCTCGTGCGGATTGCGGTAAACCGGCGGCACCGTAAATGCCTTGCGCCGCGCCGTACCGAGCCGTGGCATCGCAAATTGCTTGTGCCCGGACGCGCGAAACAGGCGTCCCGGAAGTTTTCTTTGTTGGATTGCATAAACCTCTTGCACTTGGTATTCCCCCTGAGCCGTATGTTCGTTGTATCTGTGGCGGCGCTCGTGGCAGGCGCCCGCATAGGTAGCGTAGCCCTATTGTACCAGTCTTGCCGTGGCTGTGGCGGTAGGGATAAAGGGGGCTTGAAATGACGGGGGTTGCGGCCGCGGGGTGCGGTATAATGGTTCAAACGGCTTTCCTGATTTGAGAGGTTAAGGTGTTACATGATTGACAGGAAGAATGTTGAGGAAGTACTGGAACTCATTCGTCCGGCCCTTCAGGCCGATGGCGGCGATGTGCAGTTGGTGAACGTTTCTGAGGATGGCGTTGTAGAGGTTGAGTTGCAAGGCGCCTGCAAGGGCTGCCCGATGAGCCAACTGACGCTTGCAAACAGCGTTGAGCGTGTCTTGAAAGAGCGCATCCCCGGGATTAGTAAGGTAGTGCCCGCACTCTAATGATTCTTTCAGACAAAAGCATCAAAGAGGAGATAGCCCTCGGGCGGGTCTGCCTCGAGCCTCTTGATTTTGAGGACATACAGCCGGCGAGTATCGATATTCATTTGGGCGACGGGTTTCGCGTGTTTCGCAATTCGCGCTACCCGTTTATCGACCCGAGCATCGACCAACCCGATTTGACCGAACTCATCACCGCGGGCAGCGACGAGCCTTTTGTCCTGCATCCCGGTGAGTTTGTGTTAGGGACGACGCTTGAGTGCGTTACGCTGCCCGATGATATCCTCGGCAGGCTTGAGGGGAAAAGTACGCTTGGGCGCATTGGTCTGCTCATCCATTCGACGGCTGGCTATGTCGACCCCGGCTGGCACGGGTATCTTACGCTTGAACTTTCCAACGTCGCGAATCTTCCTATCCTGCTTTCGCCGGGGATGAAGATAGGACAAATCTCCTTTGAGCGTATGTCAACTCCTGTTGAGCGCCCCTATGGGTCGGCGGCGCTTGGCAGTCACTATCAGGGGCAGCGAGGACCCACTCCCGCTCGCGCGCTAAAAAGCTATGAGTAGGGGTGCGACTGTGGGTGCGACTGTGGTAGTGGAGGCCTGTCGGAGCGCAAACTGCTGGGGCCAACGGGGCTGCGACGAGGAAATGTGGTCGCGTTGTCCGCACGCGACTTCGAGTACGGATGGCGTTTGTCCGGCAAGCTGTTATTACACGAGCTGCCATCGAACGCAACGACAACTTGTCTCAGACATCAATCTTTTGCTCGACCCCTCCGTGGAGCGTACGAGTGCCATCAAGGAGAATTGCCTGAACTGCGGGTTTTTTCTGACGAACGCTCCACGCGTTTCTTCGGTCTCGCGGGCGAACTAAAAAGGCAACCCGAAGGAGAATGAACATGCGTCTTGAACTGCTTTGTCCGGCGTGCGGGATACGCGACTTTGATTTTGATGATTACGAGTCGCTGGTTCTGCTTGCGCCGAACTTGGCGCTCATGCGCTTTGCCTGTTCGTGCTGCGGCATCCACTTGGGCGTCACCCTGAAACTGACGCCGGAGATGCAGCGACGGGTACAGCGAAGGCTCTCTGCCGACGCCAACGAAGATACCGGGGAAGACACCGGGGAAGCTGGTGATAAGGACGCTCTGCCCTGCGCCGAGACAAGCGATAACCTGTTGCGAGCCGGGACGGATGGTAGCTGTGACGCCTGTCCTCATCCCGCAATAGTGAGTTATGCTTCCAGCCTTGTTCTGAGGCGAGATGACCCGGATTTTGAGTTTATGCGGCCTTTACGTGCGGGCGCTACGGACATGAAGGCACAGTTGGAGCATTTTAAGCGTCAGCTTGAGACTGTCGATACCGTTGATGAAGTCATCGGAGGTAGCGGCTTTGGTGGTGGCGAGGCTGTTGGGGGCATCGGGGGCAAGGATGGCATCGATGCCGGGTCTTGCCATGAGAGGCGTGAGCCCTAGATGGAGACTGCCGGCGCTTCGGGTTCATTTGAATTTGCGGGCTCGCAGTACTGGGGCCTGCTCGACGCGCTTTACCACAATATTGACCCCATTGCCTTTAGCATAGGTCCCCTCGATATACGCTGGTACGGGCTTGGCTACCTGCTGGGCTTTTTGTTCGCGGGTATTCTTGCCATGCGCATCAGCAAACGCTGGAAAATCAACCTGAGCCTCGACGCGCTGCTCACGGTTCTCATTGCCTGCTCAATCGGCACGGTTTTGGGGGGTCGGCTTGGCTACGTGCTTTTCTACGGGAACGGGTATTACTTCGAGCATCCTGCGGAGATACTCGCAACCTCGCAAGGCGGCATGTCCTTCCACGGTGGGCTTATCGGTTTTGCCATTGGCCTTATCATCGCCGCGCGCATCGTTCGTATTCCTGTACTCAGCTTGGGCGACCTCGCCGCCATCTGTACGCCGATAGGCTTGGGCATTGTGCGCGTCGCGAATTTCATCAACGGAGAACTTTGGGGAGCGGTTACGACCGCGCCTTGGGGTGTGGTCTTTAACGACACGGGCGGGGGTGCGCTTCCTCGTCACCCGACCCAGCTTTACGAGGCGTTTTTGGAAGGCGTCGTGCTGCTGGCGATACTCTATCTTCTCGCGCGCCGCAGGCCGCCTTTGCCACGGGGCTCTTATTTTGGCGTCTTTTTGGCGTGCTACGCCATCTTTCGCATCGGCATTGAGACAGTCCGCCAGCCGGACGCCCATATCGGCTACCTTTTTGGCACCGACTGGATAACCATGGGCATGACCCTGAGTCTCCCCATGCTCCTTGTCGCCATTGCCTTTTTTGCCTACGCCTTGCTTACCCGACGGCCCCAGTGTGGGCAAGAGGTGTTGGCAAAGGGGGAGCAGGAACAGGATGCGTCGGGAGAGGCGTCTGCGGAAGCGCTGCCGGAAGGGGAGCCCTTGCCGGAAGGGAAGGCGTCGGACGCAAAAACGCCTGCGGAAACGACGCCCGGCGACGATGAATTTCCTCCAAGCGGCGACGAGACTGCGTAAAGTACCCCAGATAGCGTACAATAGCGGATACCATCGGGGCGGCCAAGGCGGTTGTTCCGAGAATCGACGAATAGTGCGGATATAGACTAGGCTTTGCGCGAGGGGCCGGATGGGCCCGCAGCCCGAGGCTTTGACGGGAGGACGTGATTATGGCGGACATTCAAGAGGGAAAATACATCTGGAAGAACGGCGATTTTGTCGCGTGGGCGGACGCGACGACTCATGTGTTGTCGCACGCGCTCCACTACGGAACCGCGGTTTTTGAGGGTATCCGCTGCTACAAAACTGAGAACGGCTCGGCGGTATTCAGGCTCAAAGACCACATGGAGCGCTTCGTTCGCTCGGCACGCATCATCATGATGCCGCTTGCCTACAGCGCCGAAGAACTCACCGAGGCCGCGCTCGAAACCATCCGAAGAAACGAACTCGAATCTTGCTACATCCGCCCCATCGCCTATCGCGGCTATGGCGCGGTTGGCGTAAACCCGAGTTCGGCGCCCATCGACGTCGCCATCGCCGTGTGGCCTTGGGACGCCTATCTCGGCGCGACAGCGTTGGAACAGGGAATTGCTGTAGGGATAAGTTCGTGGCGTCAACGAGGAACCAATGCCATCCCGGGTGCCGTCAAATCATCGGCATCCTACCTCAATTCGGGGCTTGCCAATATGGAGGCCGTTGCCCATGGCTATGGCGAGGCCATCTTGCTCAATGAATCGGGATACGTTGCTGAAGGTTCGGGCGAGAATATCTTTGCTGTGCGCAACGGGCTTATCTCAACTCCTCCGCTCTCCGACGGCATACTCGAAGGGCTTACGCGCAACTCGGTTATCCAGATAGCCCAAGATCTCGGCTATACGGTTTTGGAGCGCTCGTTGGTTCGCACCGACCTCTACGTTGCGGACGAGGTGTTCTTCACGGGTACCGCCGCCGAACTAACCCCTATCAACTCGGTGGACGGGCGCGAGATTGGAAAACCCGGGCCTATCACAAAACAGCTTCAACAGCGCTTCTTCGACGTGGTTGCCGGTAGGGTGCCGCAGTACGCCGAATGGCTCGACAAGGTCGAGGGGCGCCTTTCTTCGGCGACGCAATGATTGCGCTTTACGACACGACGTTGCGTGATGGCGCCCAACGCGAGGGCGTCAGTCTGAGCGTTGCCGATAAGCTGCGCATAGTGGCGCGCCTCGACGCGCTTGGCATCGCCTATATAGAGGGCGGTTTCCCCGCCTCGAACCCAACAGATGAGGCCTTCTACCAGCAGATAGACGCGCTTGACTTAAAGCACGCGACCATCAGTGCCTTTGGCATGACATCTCATCGGGACGTGATGCCCAAAGATGACAAGGGTATGCGCTCGCTCGCTGCTTGCCCTGCCGCGCTGGTGACACTCGTAGGAAAGGCATGGGAACTTCAGGTGACTGAAGTCCTTGGGACGAGTGCGGATGAAAACCTGCGCATGATTGACCTCTCGGTGCGTTATCTCGTCGAAGCGGGCAAGCGCGTGTTCTTCGACGCCGAGCATTTCTTCGATGGTTATAAAGACGACCCCGCCTATGCGCTCGCTACCCTGTTAGTTGCGGGGGAGGCCGGTGCGGAGGCGGTCGTGCTTTGCGACACGAACGGCGGCTCGCTGCCGCATGAGGTTTATGAGATAACTGCCGCCACTATCGAAACCCTCAAAATGGCTGGCCTCGCTGTGGCGGTGGGTATCCATGCCCACGATGACGGTGGATGCGCGGTTGCGAACTCACTTGAGGCCGTCCGAGCGGGGGCAACGCAGGTGCAGGGAACCGTCAATGGTTTTGGGGAGCGGGTTGGTAATGCAAATTTGCTAACTGTACTAGCAAATTTACAACTCAAGATGGGCTATGAAATCATAAGTCCTGAGCAGATTGCCCTGCTGACCTCTGTGGCGCACTTTGTCTCTGAGACTTTTAATATCACGCCTGATTCTCATCTTCCCTATGTTGGGCAGAGCGCCTTTGCCCATAAGGGCGGCATCCATGCCAGCGCTGCGCTGCGCTATCGTCGTGCCTATGAGCACGTCGACCCCGCCGCTGTTGGTAATTTTTCGCGTATTGTGATGAGTGAACTCGCCGGCAGGGCCTCGCTTGCCGCAAAGGCCCGCGAGTTGGGCATCGCGCTTACGGATGACGATGAACGGATGCGCCGTTTGCTCGACACCATTAAACTGCGCGAGGCGGCGGGCTATTCGTATGAGGTGGCCGACGCCTCTCTTGCCCTGCTTCTCAGCGCAGAATCGGGCGAGACACTCTCCTGCTTTACGCTCGAATCCTTTCGGGTGATAGCAGAAAAGCGTGAGGACGGTCGCGTGATGAGCGAGGCTACCATCAAACTTCTTGTTGGCGATGAACGCCATGTTGCGACAGGCGAAGGTAACGGTCCTGTCAACGCGCTTGACGCGGCGCTGCGTCTTGCCATCCAGCGCTTCTACCCGCAGGTCAAAGACCTCGAACTCACGGACTATAAGGTGCGCGTTCTCGACGAAAGCATCGGTACCGGCGCGGTTACGCGCGTGCTGATAGAAACCAGCGACGGGCAATCGAGTTGGGGTACCATTGGCGTGAGCGATAACATCATCGAGGCATCATGGGACGCTCTTGTTGACGCGATTACCTACGGTCTGCTCACCATTAAAAAAATCTAAGCGAGTATCGGAAAACGCATCGGACAATTTTACGAGGGCGTAACGACGCGGCAGCGGTGCATAACGGATTGGGCGGCTGACAGGCGAACTGTACTACTGTTGGGTGACAGTCCTGAACATACCGGGGCGTCAGGTGAGGACTTTGCACTGTACGACGTCGAGAATGATTGTGAGTTAAACGCACGGCACCCGTAACAGGGAATCAGCCGAAATAAGCTGTCGAGATACCGAATCCTCCACATAACCACGGCAACTGCGGGCTCTTTTTGCGCAGCGTGTTGTAGGTGTTTTCCCCTTCGGGGCGCCCCCTGATATGACGGCAAGGGTGGTTTCAGGTTATCGCGTGCCATCCGCACAAGAACATCAACGAAACACATCAAGGAACAAGGAAACAGAATCATGGTTAGAAAAAGCATCGCGCTCGCCCTTGCGCTCCTCCTTGCGCTTCCCGTTGTTGTCGCGCCGACCGCGGCGGTGACTGCAAGCGATGGAAAGGGCTTTACGCTCTTGGTAAAGACAAGCGTCGACTCGCAAGAAGTTGTCTCCAGCTTTGTGTACCGCGAGCATGACGGAAGCCCCATCACCGGTGCCACGCGATGGCTGGAGGTGAATTACAACGACTCTTTGGAGAGCGGCTACCGCACGTTTGGGATTGGTGGGGACATGATTAAAAGTGGTGTCCTCTATGACTTTGTTCTCACGTATCGACTTGGGTCGCCTAACACCGTCCCCTATACGCTCTATAAGATACCGGGTACGTTTATACGTAGCAGCAATGGCACATGGGAAAGCACCTTGGCGGAAGATGATACCGCAACGGCGCGCGTGCTGACCTCCAATGCGGATTTTGGCTATGAAATTCGGCATACCGGCAATCCCTCGCTTCTCAAGTACAAAGGCTCCGTTGTGCCGGCCATTAGCACGAGCCCGGTCGGCAAGCATCCCGAACTTGAGTGGTACGACGCGCTCGACGGAACCCCCAGTATGGGTATGCTCTATGCTGCCAACGTGTGTGTCTTTGGCTATGACGGGGGAGGCCCCGCGGACACAACCATTCCCGGGTTTGGGCAATACAAATCGATAACGGCAGACCCGGATAGCGCCACGAACGTCAACCGCGAGACCTTGGCCTTTCCTTACCGGCTGGCGAGTGAGGGCTACCATACCGCGAGCGGCGTGTATAAGCCGTGGGCAAACAACAGCGGCAGCATCACGAAAGGTGGTGTGATGGTGCCCGATAACGGACTGCATACCGTTGTTGACAACGGTGGCATGCTTGCCACGTGGGCGTTTAAGGTAGAGCTTCAGCAGAAGGAACTTGCCGTTCGTATCCCCATTTCTCTTGATACGCGCAACCAAGGCGGACTTGTTGAGGGGACGAAGGTAGAGGTCGATTCGGAGAGCGAGGGCATTTGCCAAGCCGTGCTTTCTGAGGACGGCGCGTACCACGTTATTACCTTCGATGGGCTTACCGGCACCCAGAGCGTCAAGCTGAGTGTCGTCGCAAAGGGCTTTGTGAGCATTCCTCTTGAGTTTAAGGTAGACGCGTCGGCGGGCACCGTTGCCCTGCAAAACCTCGCGGAAATCGAGGCGATGAGCAATGGGGCCAGCTACGACAGTTCGGCGCTTCAGTTCGACAGGCTTTTGCAGATGCCGCTGCTGGAGGTAAGCGCCAGCCTTGGGCCGGAGGGTTATGTGGCCTCCTCGCCTGCGCTGGAGGGCTTTCTTGAGCGGATAGGCAGCTACTATCCCGGCGTCCCCAGTTCTCTAAGGTTTGCCCTCGGCAACGGCACGGACAGGAGTTACAAGGTAACTGGCTACCGTGTTGAGCCCGGCGAACTGCAGGTTGACCGGCTGCTGCGCACGACCGCGGGCGGTGCGGAAGGCGACAATGCGGCAATTGCGAAGTTTTTTGAGGAATACGCGGGCGATTACCCCGGCGCTCTTGGGCGCCCGCTTGTGGACTACGTTTACAACTTTGAGGGCATCACCGGCATGAGCCTGTACGACGGCCTGCTCAAGATGTACCGCGAGAAGCGCGGCTTTGACATCGAGCGCCTTGAGGACCTTCCCGCTGAGATTCTCGCGCGCGAGGTCTTTGGCGGCCAGCGTTTCATGTTCGAGTTGGACCGCGTTGACCCCGCGGGGCAACACGGCAAGGTGGACATCGTTAATATGGGCTCGGGCTACGTGTTCAGGGAGAAGGATACCCGCATGATTGCGCTGGCAAACCATCACCTGTACCACAACGCTCTGGTCCTCACCTTCGACAAGGCCCGTCACCCTCTCCCGGTCCTCGACAAGCCCCTTCCCGCAAACGACCACCTGCTGCTCGACGCCTATATCGAGCGCAGCACCGAGAACGCCGCGATGATGGACGGCTTCCTCGCACAGATACCAACCCTGCGCCCCGGCACATTCCTCTCGTTTGACGACTTCAGCTTCGGCGTCTACGGCGCCTACATCCACAACCCCTTCCGCCCCTCCAACTACGGGGTGCCCTTCAACTTCCAACTCATCCTCTCGGTCGTGGGCATAGAAGGCATCGTTTTTGTGGATGCGGATAAAAACGGGCTTCTCGACGATGGCGAAACCCGCTTCGATAACGTGCGGGTAGAACTTTGGAAGCGCGGGGAGAGTGCGCCGGTCGCGAGTACCGTTACGGATTCGCTCGGCTGGTACGAGTTTCCCAACGTTACGCCGGACGATTCCTACTATCTAAAGATTGCGATTCCGGACAGCTTTACGGTGACGCCTGTTGTCGGCACCTCCTCAGCGGCCAACAAGTTTAAGATAACTGGTGAGACGGACGAGTTCTTCGTTGAAGATGGCGCCTCGTATCAGTTCAACGCAGGGCTTATTAAGGATGAGGGTGGACCCGACGACCCCGACGACCCAGATGACCCAGATGACCCGGACGAGCCCGGCGGACCCGATACGCCCGGCGGGCCTGACAACCCCGGTGGCAAGCCCGGAGACCTGTTCCCCAAGACAGGCGATAACATCAGAGCCTTCCTTATCGGTTCGCTGGTCATCGCCGTACTCCTGCTGCTCTCGTTACTGTCCTTGCTCATATTCCTGTACCGACGCGCGCGCAAACAACCCGCTGTCATCGAAGCGCACGTAGAGGAAGCTCGACGCGAGAATCTGAAAGAGACACCAAACGAGAACGACGTAGGCTGATACTGATGCTGATGCTGAGGCTGATACCGACGCGCGCAGGCTTGCTTTATGGGTGAACCACGCGAACAGGCTCATGAATGTGGAAGAACGGGGAGCGGAAAAGCTCCCCGTTCTTCGCGTCTTTACGTAGGCTTTATTTTGCGTAAGGGTTCAAAGCGCGCAGTCATCAGGCACCGAGCAGCGCCGCGGGTACGACATGGATTTGGTCGGGGCGGGTGTAGGCGTAGGCGCCGGTATAGATGACGACGCCCGTGACGCTTTGAGCATGGTAGTTGTTCATCAGCCACTTGATGGAGGAGACATCGTCGTTGCTGACCGATGGCGCCAACTTGACTTCGACTGCCAGCAAAGATTCGCCGCGGCTGATAATAAAGTCAATTTCTCGCTCGCCTCTGACACTGCGATAATGGCGCAATTCGGCTTCATTTATCAGACAGTAGGTCTGCAAACTCTGGGCGATTAGCGCCTCGAACAATCGACCGAGCAACGACCCGGATTGTGGACCTAATATCTCTCGTTTGGCTCCCCTGAGCAACTGCTCCTCTGAAACAGACAACAGGCGGGCACTTAAAGCCGGGTCAACCAGATAGTGTTTAGGCGACTTGGCTAAGGTGGCAAAGTCGTTGGCAGTCGGCTGCCAAGCCTCAACGCGGTCAGTAATCCAGAGTGCGTCTAGGGTATCCCGATACCCCATGGTCGTGTCTCGCGCAGGAGTGCTTGGCTCGCCCGAAGAAGATGCCTTGAGAATCGCCTGATAACTGGCGGTACTGCCCGTGGCGGCGGCCAGCGCCTTGAGCCAGCGCCTGAGCGTCTCCGGTTTACGAATCATCTGTCCCTGTTCGGGAAACTCCCTTTGGATGATGTTTTCGATATAGCCATTGAGTTGCATCCGGGAAGCCCTGAGCGAGAGTTGATTGATGGCCGGAAATCCTGAAAGCAGGATTTGCCTGATGTAGTCCGGTAGCGTGATATCTGTCGTACCAGAAATCATATCGGGGCTTTCGTTCAGTAGGTCGCCGATGCCAACGATCGGGCTGTCAAGCTGTCGCTCCGCCAATGACAGGGGGCGCATTCTTAGTCGCACAATCCTTCCGGCGCCGCTGTGTACCGATGCGCTTTTAGGCAGGCTGCTGCCAGTAAGCAGGTACTGCTCGGGCGAGGAATCTTCGTCAACCAAGCGCCTGATATGGTCCCATACTGGTGGAAATCGCTGCCACTCATCAATCAGTAGCGGTTTGGGCAGACGCTGCAATACGGGGATGCCCCCCTGAGCCACATCATAGGCTTGTTGGATATCGAGTTTGAGAGTATGGGCGGCGAGTTGTTCGGCAGTAGACGTTTTGCCAACCGCCTTGGCACCGAATATCTCTATGGCTGGTAGTTCGTCGAATAACTCTCGTAAATAGAAGTCGAGATGACGGGTTTTATAGATAGTCAAAATGTGGCTCCTTAGTGTCATTATGCAAAATATACTATACCACATTTCGGCGTCTTAATAGACAATTTTTCTACAATCTACTAGGCAGTTTTTCAAGGGCAAAATCTGGTGGTCAGACCCCTCGCCCTACGCCGCCGCTAAAGCGAAGCAGCTTTGCTTCATGACAGGGGGTTCATGAACGGGGAGCGGAAAAGCTCCCCGTTCTTCGCGTGAAGCGCCGCCTGTGTTTGCTACAATGAAATCGGATGGCCCAGTGTCGAGGGAGATGGTATGACAGGTGCAAAACATGCTTCAGAAGCGGAATTGCAACGCTTGTACCAAGCCTTTGCCGATTCGAGGGATTCCGCTCAAGTTGAGGCACTCATGGAGGACCTCTGCACCATCCGCGAGATACATGAGATGGCGCAACGGCTCACGGTTGCGTCCATGCTCGATGCCGGTGCCTCCTATGCCGCGATAGAGAAGGCGACGGGAGCGTCGGCAACGACCATAGCCCGGGTTTCCAAATGCCTCAACTACGGGACAGGCGGCTATCGCGCCGTCATGGCTCGTGAGCGATAACCGGATAAGATGAAAAGAGCGACAACTGCCGCTTTGCTCCATCGAGCATAGATGGCGCAAAGAGCGCAGATGGCGTGTTGGACGTGTTGGGCAACCGCACGCAAGAGAATGGGAAGAAGCACCGAAACACATGGGATTTGTACATCTTCACAACCACACTGAGTACTCTCTGCTCGACGGCGCGACCAAGGTCGATGCCATGGCGTGTCGCGCCCGTGACCTCGAGATGCCGGCGCTTGCCATCACCGACCACGGCTATATGTACGGCGTGCCTGCCTTCGTCGATGCCTGCGAAGGGGCGGGCATCAAGCCCATCATCGGCTGCGAAATATACTTTACGCCGGACGATGAGTTGCGGCGCGACCGCAAGCCCGAACTCTACCACATGATACTGCTTGCCAAAAACCCCCAAGGCTACCGCAATCTCATCAAAGTCGTTTCAACCGCGGCGGTAGAAGGTTTCTACTACCGACCGCGCGTTACCCTCAACTCGCTCAAGACGCACGCCGAGGGCATCATCGCAACCTCGGCCTGCATGCTCGGCATCATCCCGCAGAAGCTGCGTAGCAACCAGCGCGACGAGGCGCGCCTGTGGGCGGAGCGCTACGCGGGCATCTTCGCTCCGGGCGACTTCTACATAGAGTTGCAGGACCAAGGGCTGCAAACGGACGAAGGCATCATGCAGCGACAGCTTAACGGAGAACTCACCTCACTCGCGCGCGAACTTGGGCTCAAGACGGTTGCCGCCAACGACATGCACTACCTGCACAAAGAGGATGCCGCCATGCAGGACATCATGCTCTGCATCGGCACGGGCGCCAAGTTCGACGACGCCAATCGCATGCGCTTCACGAACGACCAGTTCTATATGAAAACAGAGGCGGAAATGCGCGAGGCGTTGCGCGACTTCCCCGAGGCCTGCGACACAACACTTGAGATTGCGGACAAGTGCGAGACAAGCCTCTCACGCAAAATCATCCTGCCGACGATTCCTCTACCCGAGGGCGAAACCAATGAAAGTATGCTGCGCAAGGAGGCGCTGGCGGGGCTCAAGAGGCTTTACCGTGAGCCTCTGTCCGCGGAGGTCATGGAGCGCTTTGAACACGAGTACGCCATCATCTGTGAGCAGGGCTTCCCCGCTTACTTCCTCGTTGTGCAGGAGTTCACGAGTTGGGCGCGCGCCAATGGTGTAGGCGTTGGGCCCGGTCGCGGGAGCGCTGCGGGTTCCATTATCAGCTATGCCCTCGGCATCACAAGCCTCGACCCCATCGACAACGGCCTGCTGTTCGAGCGCTTTCTCTCGCCGGAGCGTCTCGAGATGCCCGACATCGACATCGACTTTGACGAAGACGGGCGCTTCAGGGTCATCGAGCATCTACGGGAGTTATATGGCACCGAAAAGGTCGCCCACGTCATCACCTTCGGCAAGATGAAGGCCAAACAGGCCATCGTCGACGCGACCCGCGTTTTCGATTATCCCATCTATATCGGCTCGGAGATTTCCAAGAAGGTTCCCTTCGGCCCGTCGGCTACGCTCAAAGGGACGCTTGGCATCCATGAGGACGCAAAGAAAAACACCGAGCGTAACCCCGAACTTGTCCAAGAATATCGCGACAATCCGGACACGAGGAAAATCATCGACGCGGCTCTTTCGCTGGAGGGTACCATCCGCGGCGAGGGCGTACACGCGAGCGCGGTCATCATCTGCCGCGACCCCGTAGACGACCACGTTCCCGTGAAGTACGACACAAAGGGCGGCGTCATCATCACGCAGTACGACGGCACACACAACGCCGAACTCGGCCTGCTCAAGATGGACTTTCTTGGCCTTAGGACCCTCAATGTCTTGCAGAAGGCCTGCGCCTATGTAAAGCATAACCACGGCGTGGACATCGACCCCAACACCCTTCCGCTCAACGATTCAAAGGTGTTTGAGCTTTTGGCGCGTGGCGATACCGCCGGCGTTTTTCAGGTGGAAAGCCCCGGTATGACCTCGCTCATCAAGCGTATGCGCGTCGACCGGTACTCAGACATCGTTGCTACCATCGCGCTGTTTCGCCCCGGCCCGCTCAACTCGGGCATGGCGGACGACTTCGTTGACCGTAAGACCGGCAAAACCGCCATCAGCTACTACGACGACCGTCTGCGGGAGGTCCTCGAAGAAACCTACGGCGCCATCGTCTACCAAGAGCAGGTCATGCGCATCTCCATGGTTATGAGCGGCTTTACGGCAGGGGAGAGCGACCGTATCCGCAAAGCCATGTCGAAGAAGAACATCGAACTCATGACAAAAAAGCCCATGGACTGGGCCGATGGCACGCATGAGACCATGAAGGAACATTGGCTCGGCGGGGCTGAGCGCAACGGTTTTTCCCGCATGCTTGCCCAGAAGATATGGGATGATGTGGAGAAATTCGCGGAGTACGCCTTTAACAAGTCGCACTCTGCCGCCTACGCCATCCTCGTCATGCAAACGGCGTGGATAAAGACCTATTACCCCAAAGAATACATGGCGGCTGTGCTGTCGAGTTTTGTGGGCAAATCCGACCGCCTCATCAAGTACATGTCCGCGTGTAGACAAAGCGGCATCGACGTACTGCCGCCCGATGTAAACTCCTCAGGCGGCGAGTTTACGGCCCTTGCCGAGGGCATACGCTTCGGGCTTGCGGGCATCAGAGGTGTGGGGGAGGGAGCCGCCGAGCAGATAATAGAGGAACGGGAGAAGAACGGGCGCTTCACCTCGCTCCATGATTTTACCTTCCGCGTCAATAACACCCTATGCAACAAAAAGACCGTCGAGGCACTTGTCAAAGCGGGTGCCTTCGATTCAACCGGCTATACCCGCAGGCAGATGATGAAGTTTCTGGAAAAAGACAACCTCATGGAGGTCGCGGCGAAGCGCCATCGCGACCGAGCGGACGGTCAGGTCTCGCTTTTCGATATGTTTGAGGAGAGCGGCGTCGATTCCGGTTTTGCTGAGGACATCCCCGCGCCAGACGGCGTGGAGTGGGAGCGTCGGGCAAAACTCGGCTTTGAGCGAGAGATTCTCAAGATGTATGTCTCCGACCACCCCTTAAGCCCCTACGAGGACTTGCTCAGGGCGAACAGCGATTTCTCACTCGGCGTCTTTGCGGCCACCGACGATGACGAGGGCGCGGGCGGCGACGAACACGGCGGCGCGCTCACGCAAAACAAGATTCCCCAAAAGAAGTTCATCAATCTCGCGGGCATGGCTACCAACCTCGTCGCGTCCTTCTCCAAGAAGGGCGAGCGCATGGCAAAATTTATCCTCGAGGACAGGGAGGGCTCCATCGAGGCCATCATGTTCCCCCGCTATTTCAAGGAGAGCGGTCAAGCGCTCGACCCGGACGACGACGGCCATGACGCCGTCGTGCAAGTGCGGGGCCGCTACGAATCAACGGACCGCGGCCAGCAAATACTGGTAAACGAGGTAAAACGCCTCAAACTGGACGAACCCACCCGCCCCTCGCCCGTCATCCGTTCCTTGGAACTGCACATCTCCTTCGAGCGCTTCAACCAGCAAACACGCGATTCCCTCTCGCGCATCCTGCAAAGCCACCCCGGCATGGCTCCCGTCGTCATGTTCCTCGCGCAATCAAACGGGCGAAAGTATCGCGCGGAACTTCCGTCGGTGGACGGAAACTCGCCTGAGTTGAGGAAGGAACTTGAGGAATTGTTAGGGAGAGAAGCGCTGTCCTTTTAGCCTCGCAACCACCCCACCTCCCCCTGTACCCGTTGAATAGCCAATATTATTGCCGCTTGGCGTCTTGGTCGGGGAAGGGCTATTGACCACTTGGTCAATGGGTGGTATTCTGTGTATTGACCGGATGGTCAATAGGAGAGAGGCTTCCTCATGCAGCACGAAAAAGACCTTCAGGGCCACGTCGAGCCCATTGCGCCAAGCGACCCCACCGCCGACACCGACATCAACCTCGCCGCACCCGTCACCCACGATGATTCCGCCGATTCTTACGCGCATTTTCATAGCATCGACCCCGACAAACAGCAGCGCATTTTGCGGGCGGCGTTGGAGGAGTTTGCGGGCAACGACTACGCGAGCGCTTCGACCAACGCAATCGTCAAGCGCGCGCAGATTAGCAAGGGGCTGCTCTTTCATTACTTCAACGACAAACTCGGGCTCTATCTCTACCTGCTCAACTACGTCGCCGAGCAACTCTACTCTGATGTCATGGGCAGCATCGACCTCGCAAACGACGATATCTTCGACATCATGCAAAAGACCATCGAGGCAAAACTTGGCGTCGCAAACCGCTACGTATTCGAAACGCGCCTGTACCTGCGCGCCATGACCGGCGACATACCCCCGCGGGCAAAAGAGGTCCTCGGGCAGTCGGTCGACCAAGCCTATGAGGCCCTCGCGATGATGACCGCCCTGCTCAACGAGGACTACCTTCGCGCGGGTCTCGACAAGGAAAAAGTCGTCCAGAGCATCAATTGGGTCTGCGAGGGCATCACCAACCACCTGCTTGCGACCGTCGGCCCCGAAACGAGCCCCGAGGCCTATGACTACATGATGAGTTATACGTCGGAGTACTTCGCGTTTCTTCGCACCGTGTTCTACAAAGAGAAGCAATGATGAAATAGCCATCGCTTACAGAAGGGAAGGTGAGTGGCAATGGCAACGGCAATGACAGCGGCAATGCCCACGGCAACAGGAACGGCAGTCATCGAAACGCAGGGCCTGCGCAAGCGCTTCGGAAAGGTCAAGGCCCTCGACGGCGTTGATTTGAATGTGGAGAAAGGCGAGGTCTTTGGCTTCATCGGGCCAAACGGGGCGGGTAAATCAACAACAATCCGCGTCCTTCTCGGCATATTAAAAGCCAACGCGGGCCA
>JAIRTN010000044.1 GCA_031254905.1 Coriobacteriales bacterium | reverse complement strand
GAGCCGCCGTACAACACGCGAATCCGCTCGGCGACGCCGTCGTCCGTCATCTCAGCAAGCCGCGCGCGAATGGCCGCGCACATTTCCTGCGCCGCCTCCGGCGTTGCGGTACGCCCGGTACCAATGGCCCAGATGGGCTCATAGGCGATGACGACACGGGCGATGTCGAAAGGCTCAACAAGCTGCAGGGCCTCTGTCACCTGCGCGGTGACAAACTCGAGCGCCGCGGCCGCGCCTTCCTCGCGCTTTTCGGAACCCTCACCCACACAGATGATGGGAGTGATGCCGTGCGCAAGCAAGGCATGGGCCTTTCGGCTCACCATAAAATCAGTTTCCGCAAAGTACTCGCGACGCTCGGAGTGGCCCACGATGCAGTATTTGCAGTCGAGTTCCTTGAGCATGACGGGAGAGATGGCACCCGTATAGGCGCCGTTCTTCTCCCAATACACATCTTGGGCTCCGAGCATAATGGGCACGCGGTCGAACTGCAGCACTGTCCGCACGGTCTTGAGGTCCACAAAGGGCGGGCACAGCACCACGTCGACCTTGTTGAAGGTCCTCTCGTAGCGATTGATGATGTCTTGGCTGAGCAGGGCCGCCTCTACCGTTGTTTGGTTCATTTTCCAGTTGCCGGCGACCAAGGGTTTACGCGTCATAATGTGCCTTTCAGCGCGGCGACTCCGGGGAGTTGGCGGCCTTCGAGCAGCTCAAGCGCGGCGCCGCCGCCGGTCGAAATGAAGGTTACGAGGTCGTTGTAGCCAAATTTGTTGATGGCCGCGATGCTGTCGCCGCCGCCGATGATGGTTACGGCGCTGCTGTTCATAGCAACGGCCGTCGCCACTTGGCGGGTGCCGTCGGCGAAGGAGGCAAGTTCGAATACGCCCATTGGGCCGTTCCAAAATACGGTGCGCCCCTCGGCGATGGCCTGCTGATAGAGCTTGACGGTTGCCGGGCCGATGTCGAGGCCCATCTTGCCCTCGGGGATACCGGTCGCGATGTCGCAGATGGCGGTTTCGGCCTCGGCGGAAACCTCGGAGGCAATAACAAAATCAATGGGGAGAAGGAAGGTGACGCCCCGCTCGCGGGCCTTCTCGAGCAGGTCTTTTGCGGGGCCAACCCAGTCCTCCTCCCGAAGCGACGCGCCAACGGAATAGCCCTGCGTCTGAAGGAAGGTGAAGCACATCGCGCCGCCGATGATAAGGACATCGACGACCTCTATGAGTTTGTCGATGACCTTTATCTTATCGGAGACCTTCGAGCCGCCGAGTATGGCGACAAAGGGATGGGCGGGCATCGCGAGCATGCGCTCAAAGGCGCCAAGTTCTTTGTTCATCAGGAAGCCTGCGTAGCTTGGCAGGAACTCCGTTACCCCGGTGATGGAGGCGTGGGCGCGATGGGCCGCGGCGAAGGCGTCGTTGACGAACACGTCCGCGAGTTCGGCGAGGCGACGGGCAAACTCGCGGTCGCAGGACTTCTCCCTCGCGTCGAAACGAAGATTCTCGAGCATGAGAACCTCGCCATCCGCGAGTGCCGCGACGTCCGCCGTGGTCTGTTTGCCGAGGATGTCGTGCGTGAGGCGCACGTCTTGCTTGAGTAGCTTCCCGAGTGTGTAGGCGATGGGCGCAAGCGTATAGGCACGCTCGTAGCCTTCGCCTCCGGGGCGGCCCTGATGGGCAATAACGACGACGCGCGCGCGATTGTCGATGAGGTAGCGAATCGTGGGCAGCACCGCACGGATGCGGGTGTCATCGGTGACTTTCCCGTCGGCAACCGGCACGTTGAAATCGACACGGAGCAAAACGCGTTTGCCGGCTACCTCTGCTTCGTTGACAAGTCTCATAGCAGCCCCTAACCCATCATAAGTTTGGCGAGGTCCGCCACGCGGGTCGCGTAGCCGCGCTCGTTGTCGTACCACGAAATGGTTTTGACGAAGGTACCCTCACCGCCAAGTACCATCGTCAGACCGCTGTCAAAGACTGACGAATGGAGGTTGCCTATCACATCGACCGAGACAATAGGGTCGGTGCAGTACTCGAGGATACCGGCGAGATGCCCTTCCGCGGCCTCTTTCATCGCGGCGTTAATCTCATCCTTGGTAACGCTTTTCTCCAGTTCGACGGTCAAATCGACCATCGATGCGTCCGGCGTGGGAACGCGCGTTGCAAAGCCGTCGAGTTTCCCTTTCAGCGCGGGCAGCACGAGCGCAACGGCGCGGGCGGCCCCCGTCGTGGTGGGCACGATGGACATCGCGGCCGCACGGGCGCGGCGAAGGTCCTTGTGGGAGCCGTCGAGCATGCGCTGGTCGCCCGTGTAGGCATGAATCGTGTTCATGTAGCCGCGCTTGATGCCAAAGTTATCGAGCAGCACCTTGGCCACGGGCGCAAGACAGTTGGTCGTACAGGAGGCGTTTGAGACAATATGGTGCTTCTCGGCGTCGTAGAGTTCGTCGTTGACGCCTAAGACGATGGTGATGTCCTCGTTTTTCGCCGGAGCGGTGATGAGAACCTTCTTCGCGCCATTGTCGATATGAGCCTTTGCGGTGGCCCCGTCGTTATACTTGCCCGAAGCTTCAATCACGAGGTCAACGCCAACGGCAGCCCAGTCGAGTTTCGTAATGTCGCGCTCCGTGAGCGCCTTGATGAACTTCCCGTTGACCTCAAGACCCCCGTCCACAACCGCCACACTCTTGAAAAGTCGCCCGTGTACGGAGTCGTACTTGAGAAGATGGGCGATAATATCCAGCTTGCTGAGGTCGTTACCGGCTACTACTTCGACGTTTTCGTCGTCAATCATGGCTGCTAAAACCAGCCGCCCAATTCGCCCGAACCCGTTAATACCTACTCTAATCGCCATTACGGTTCTCCTCTCATTCGGTACTTCCTTTGCATTTCCCGTTTGCTGTTCCTTTCGTTTTCTTCTCGCCCTACCACAAAAACGCAGCTTTAATCGTCGTCAATTTCATGTTTTCGGCTCGCTCCCAAGCACTTTCTCGCTATGGATTCGATGCGTCTGACCCTATGATACACAGCGGATTTACTGAGCGGGGGCGAGGCAAGCTCCCCAAGTTCTCTGAGGGATACATCGGGATGCGAAAGGCGCAGTAAGGCCAGTTCTTGGAGGGCGGGTGGGAGAGAATCGATGCCGCGCTTCTCCACCAATAAACGAATAGCTTTTACCTGCTCCATCGCAGCGTCGATAGATTTCGCCTGATTGGCCATTTCCGCGTTGAGCCTGCGGTTTACGTCATTGCGCACCGATTTGGTGACACGCACATTTTCCATCGCGAGCATGCCGCGATGAGCGCCCACGAGGGCGAGAAAGTCGAGTATGGGCTCGGCGCCCTTGAGGTAGACGACCCATGTGCTGCGCCTGCGGATGCCGCGCGAGGGGATTTGCGCCTTTGCGAGCAGGGCGACAAGGCCGTTTGCCAGCGCCTCATGCTCGCAACTCATCTCAAAATGAAAGTCGCCGTGGGGATTGGAGATAAACCCGCCGCCGAGGAAGGCGCCGCGCAAATAGGAGGCCGCGCAGCAGGGGCGCTTGACGAGGTCGGGGTCGATGCCCAACTCAAGGCCGGAATCCGACAGTATCCCCATGTCGCGGATGGCCGCCTCGAGGCCCAACTGGGCCGGCACCGTGATGAGGTAGTTGTAAGTTTTATGCAGGACGCTGCGCCTCGTGGTTATCTCGGTTTTAAGCTGATAGATGCCGTGCAAAAGACGCACAACCGTCCGGGCAACCGGCGCAATCTCCGTGGTGATTTCGAGGCGATAGCTTCCGGAGAGCCTGCCCTGCATACGGATGAGCGCGGAAAGTTCTGCTTTGAGACAAGGCGCATGCTCAGGAAGCAGGCGCGAAAGTTCGTCTTTCACTTCCGCTGTGAAGGACATGCCTCTAAAATCCCTTCAAGCACTTCTGACAGGATAACTACATCATGCCACGTGGGTCGAATTGGGTCAACAAGATTGCGGATAACAAGAAGCGGACCCTGCCCCTCAATGCGCTGCGCAAGCGTCGGAGTAAAGAGCACGCGCCGCACGGAGCCAAGGGGCGCGGGCGTCACATCAAGCATATCGGCGGTGACAGCGGCAAAACGCGCCGTAGCCCATCCGGGAGAGCGCCGCTCGGAAGCCTGATGCACAACAACAACGTCGAGCATCCCCCTCATCCCATGGTCCAACAGCGCCTCGACGAGTTCGGCGGCATTAAGCCCCCATGTCTCCCCCTGCATATCCGCAAGCGAGCAGAGAAACACCGTAATGCCCGCGCTCTCACGAATCGCGTCGAGTACGCCCGGAACCAGCAGATTCGGTATGATGGAGGTAAAAAGCGAGCCCGGGCCGAGGACGATGAGGTCGGCCTCGCGCAAGGCCGCGAGCGCTGGCTCAAAGGCGCGTGGGCACGACGGCTCAAGCGACACCGAAGCCAGCGCGGTGGGAGAGGCGCAAATGTTCGCCTGCCCGCTGAGGTGTTTTCCGTCGCGCGTACGCCCCGTAAGTTTGACGCTCTCAAGCGTCGAAGGATAGACCTTCCCGCGCGCGCCAAGCAACTGGCCGCAAAGGGCAATCGCCTCGGGAAACGAGCCAGAGGCCTCGTAGAGAGCCGTCAGCATAAGATTGCCCAGCGTATGGTCGTTTACATAGGAAAAACGCTGCTTAAAAGCCCTCGTCCAAACTCCCGCAGAATCCTCGGCCATAGCCACAAGGCATTTGCGAATGTCGCCCGGCGGCACCATGCCGGTATGCTCGCGAAGCATGCCGGTCGAACCGCCGTCGTCGGCCATGGCAACCACCGCGCTCGTCTGTACGCCAAGGCTCAAAAGGGCGCGAATACTCACCGGCGCCCCGGTGCCCCCACCGATGACGACCGCCTTACGCGACGCAGAATCAGCCTGCTGCCGCTGTTCTTCAATTTTATTGTGAGGCGAACGGGCGATACCCTGTCGCACCTCCCCCACCGCGGAGTGTAAGCCGCGGGCCGCGTGGCGCCCGGCGCTTGAAAGTGGTTGCGAAGACGGTGCTTGGCCTGTCACGTCAGCTAACCTCCGCGAGCGCGAGGTCGCGATGGGTTATCGTGGTGTTGTAGCCAGTCTGCATGAGGTGACGCCCTGTTTCCTCGGCAAGCACAACGCTTCGATGCTGACCGCCGGTGCAGCCAACGCCGATGGAGAGTACCTGCTTGCCCTCCTTCACATAGCCGGGCATGATGACGTCGAGCAAGGCACGCCAACTTTCGAGGAAACGCCGCGTTTCTGCCTGCTCAAGTACAAAGGAGCGCACCTCGTCGGTCAGGCCGGTCAGCGTGCGCAAACGCGCCTCGTAGTAGGGGTTTGGCAGGAAGCGGACATCGATAACGATGTCCGCGTCAACAGGCATGCCGTGCTTGAAGCCGAAGGAAAATACAAGGATTGTGAGGCTTTCTTGGTCGGTCTGCTTAGAAAAGATGCTGCGGATATGCTTGCGCAACTCCCGAGGGTCAATCTCTGAGGTGTCGAGAACCGAGTCGGCCATCTCGCGCACGGTGGAGAGCAACTCGCGTTCGCGCTGGATACCGGCGATGATGGTCATGCCATCATCGGTAAGCGGGTGACGGCGACGAGAGGCCTTGAAACGCGCGAGCAGTATGTCGTCGCGCGAGTCGAGAAAGAGTATGCGATAGGACACCCCTGCCTCAACGATATGACGCAACTCGGCGTTGAGTTCGGGGAAGAATTCCTTGGCGCGGATGTCGCAAACCACGGCCAACTTCCGCTTGCCGCCCGTTGACAAACCTGCCAACGAGACAAGGTTCAGCAGAAGCGAGGGGGGCAGGTTGTCGATACAAAAATAACCGAGGTCCTCAAAGGTATGCATCGCTTCGGTCCTACCCGCGCCGGACATGCCGGTGATGATAACAAGGTCGGGCCCAGCAATCGCGTCCTCGGCTTGAAGGGCTTCAAGCGGTGGTTCCATGATGTCTCCTTGCGCAATCGATGAAGCAGGCTTCCAGTGTACCAGAAACCATCCCCCCAACAGGCATCACGACATTTCAAAACCTCTTGACAAATATGCTATGATTGATTATAAGAATAGCATACTTTTAACACGGAGGTTTGCTTAGATGAGTAAACAATTCTTGAATCCAGAAATCATCTCGGCTTCGCAAGGCAAAGTAGCCGGACTATCGTATATGAACCTTTCGAGATTGGTTCGCTCCGGCGCAATGGAACGCGTCGCCCGCGGCGTCTATGGCGTTGTAGACGCGCCTGACGACAGACTGTACATTGAACAGCTTAGAAGACCGAAGGTGGTCTATTCGCACGGCACGGCACTCTACCTGCATGATTTAACAGACCGCGACCCCATCTCGTTTTCGGTATCAGTTCCGTCCGGGTATAACACCAAGGCACTGCTCGGCGACGGCTTCAAGGTATTCTCGGTAAAGCCGGAACTTTATAAAGCCAACCAAATCCAGCTTCCGACCAAGTACGGACATCCGGTGAACGTATACGGTTTAGAACGCACTATCTGCGACGTCGTGAGAAGCAGAAACCGGATGGACGCTGAAATCGTATCGACGGCCTTGAAACGCTACTCGGTGCGACGCGATAAGAACATCTCGCTGCTCATGCGGACAGCGGAAAAGTTTGGCGTGAGCAAACTCATGAGAACATATATGGAGGTGCTTCTATGAAAACAACCCCGAAAACCGCTACGGCTCTTAAAGCAAAATCCAGAAATCTATCTGAGGCCAGCGCTACGCCATCGCATATTATCCAAAGAAATTTCTTTCTTGAGCGCTTCATTGAGCGAGCCGCCCTCTCCCCCTACCACAACGATTTTGTCATCAAAGGCGGTATGCTTATTTCTTCCATCATCGGAATTGACTTACGAGCGACCGTTGATTTGGACGCGACGCTTCGCGGGCGCGACCTTGACGGAAACGATGTTCAGAAGATAGTAAACGACGTCATTGGGATTGACTTGGGCGATAACATGAGGTTCACGTTTTCATCAGCAGAACGAACCCGCGTAGAATCAGATTACCCCGGCTGGCGCGTTTCTTTGGAAGTCGAGTTCGATAAAATCCGCGATACGCTAAAACTCGACATTACGACCGGGGATGTTATTACACCGCGAGCAGTGGAATACAGCTACAAGCTGATGTTCGAGGATAGGAGCGTCAGCGTCTTAGCTTACAACTTGGAGACAGTCCTTGCCGAGAAATTCACGGCCTGCATATATCTGGGCACCGCCAACACGCGGATGAAAGACTACTACGACATCTACATCCTGCAAAGGTTAAGAAGCAGCGAGATTGACCGAGCAACACTTGCCGACGCACTGAAAAGGACTTCGACGCAAAGGCGTGTATCGCTTGACGATTGTAGTCTTGTGCTTGACGAGATAGCGGACAATGATGAAATGCTGAAGCTATGGAAGCGCTATCTGTCTGACAATAAATACGCCGAAGGCATTCAATTTGCGGACACGATTGCCGCCTTGCGAACTCTTACTGAGTGGGGACAACTCGACACCGAAAGGGCTTGAGTCCCCCTATCCAGAGAAGTTCCCGGGGAAAGGAGGTGAGCAATGCCGCGCCGACGAACATGATGACCGTGAGCACCAAGGCAACCGTATCACTATGTAGCGGCTTTTTGGTGGAGTACTGCATGAACTTCCTCGGCGACATCGCGGGGGATGCCCTTGATGGCGGTCATCTCCTCGACGCTCGCCTCTCGCAGCTTCTTAAAGGAGCCAAAGGCCCGAAGTAACAGCTTCTTGCGCTTGGGGCCAAGGCCCGTCACGTCGTCGAGAACACTTGCCGTCATAGCCTTGCCTCGCAGTTCGCGGTGGAAGGTGATGGCGAAGCGATGAGCCTCGTCGCGTATCTGTTTAACGAGATAAAGCGCCGGTGAGCCGCTCGGCAACACGACCGGTCCCTCGCTGTCCCACGGGACAAACAATTCCTCGTCGGCCTTGGCAAGACCGGCAACTGGAATGTCGAGACCGAGCGCTTCGAGTTGCCGAAGCGCAGCCGTAAGCTGCGGTTTTCCTCCATCGACTATCAGAAGGTCGGGGCGGGCGCCAAAGCGCTCGTCCGCCATACGTTCAGGGGCATAACGGCGACCCAAAACCTCTGTCATCATGGCGAAGTCGTTCGCTTCGCCGGTGTCGAGCCGTATCTTGAAGCGGCGATACTGAGATTTATCGGGACTGCCCGCGTTAAAGACCACCATCGACGCCACCGAATGACGTCCGTGGATAGTAGAGATATCGAAGCATTCGATACGCATGGGTGCCTGCTCGAGGGCAAGCGCGCTCTCAAGTTGCAGGAGCGCCGCGTTGCCGCGCTCCTCGTCGTAGCGAGTGCGTACCTTGTAGCGCATGAGTGTGTGTCGCGCGTTGCGCTCGGCAAGCTGAAGAAGCTCATAGCGCTCCCCGCGCCGGGGAACAACAATGCGCACCCGCGCGCCATGTCGGGAAGCAAGACGAACCGTAAGCCATTCCTCAACCACCGACGCGTCCTCGGAGGCCTCGGCAAGCACCACCTCGCGAGGAATGTCCGTCGCCTGCTCGTAGTAACGTACCAAGAATCCGTCGATAAGGTCGTCGTCGGGAACATCGAAGCCCTTGTCAAGCACGAACTCATTGGAGATGACCACGATTCCTTCGCGTACCGCGAGCACATGCACGCCGGTGATGGTCTCCTCGCGGAAAAATCCGATGACGTCGGCAGAGAGCGTTGGCGAGAGTTGTACGTGCTGGCGGTCGTCGAGCGAGCGGATAGTTTCGATGCGAAACTTCGTTCGTGCCGCGCGCTCAAAATCAAGCGCGTCGGCTGCCTCACACATCTCGCGCTCCATCTCGCGAAGAAATTCGCGGCGATGTCCGGCGAGAAAGCGCTCGATGGCGCGCACATTCTCCCCATATTCTTCAGGGCTGCAGGCCCCCGTACATGGTCCGGGTCCAAGGCCGACATGGGAGTCAAAGCAGGGCTTGTCCCCTGCGGGCACATGGGTGGAATCGGCTTCCAACCTGCGCTTGAGGCGCTTCCACTCAACGCAACTCGTTTGGCAAAGGGGTATGACGCGGCGGGCGACATCGACCATCGTTCGCGCCGCACGCGCGTCTGTGTAGGGGCCGAAGTAGCGTGTTGTGGAGACGGGCTTCTCGCGCGTGTATTTGATGGCGGGGAACAGGTCGCCCTTGGTAAGCGCGATGAAGGGGTAGCTTTTGTCGTCTTTGAAGTCTACGTTGAAGGGCGGGTTGTATTGATTGATGAGGTTTTTTTCGAGGATGAGGGATTCGTGCTCGCTCTCCGTGACGAGGTACTCGAAGGTCGCGACCTGCTCCATGAGGCGCGGAATCATGGCGCGCTCGTCGCTGAGGTTTGCGTACTGACGCATGCGGTTGCGCAACTGCCGCGCCTTGCCCACATAGAGTACCTGCCCCTCTGCGCCTTTCCAGAGATAGACGCCGGGGAGTTGGGGGACCGCGTCAAGTTGCTCGCGTATGCTCGGCGGGCGTGGGGACGCGGCCGGAGCCGCCGCAGCCGAGGTGGGAGCCGGGGCGACGGGGGTAGCCGGGACGGCGGGGGCGGCGGCCGGCACGGCGGCGGGGGCCGACCCGTCAGCACGGGCTGGCAATGCCTGTTTATCCGCTAACTCATCCATAATGATATGGTACCATGCGCACGATTGGCGGTTAACGGTTTACGATGTGGTTTCGGTTCTGCGGAACCATTCGTACATGATGGCGGTGGCGGCCTGCGCCAC
>JAIRTN010000065.1 GCA_031254905.1 Coriobacteriales bacterium | reverse complement strand
CGCCGGCCTCTGCCCGCACTGTGGCGCAAATCTCAACGAGCAACCCTGCACCTGCGTAAGCGGGGCACGGCGCTGAATAATGGGGATAAGGGCGAGCCGCATCCCCCAAAACGCCCCGCGGCCTCTTGACAGCGAACATGTGTTCGAGTAGTATGTACCGAACAAATGTTCCCTACTGGGGAGGACGCCATTCCTATGGAGTTGCTGGACAAGCTGACGATACTGGCCGATGCCGCAAAATATGACGTCGCCTGTACGAGTTGCGGCGTTGACCGCAGCGCAATCAAAGGGCAGTTGGGCTCTACGACTTCAGCGGGCATTTGCCACACTTTCTCCGCGGATGGGCGTTGCGTCACCTTGCTCAAGGTCCTGCTCTCAAACGTCTGTAGCTACGACTGCGCCTACTGCGTAAACCGCCGCTCCAACGACATTCCGCGCGCCACGTTTTCTGCCCGCGAACTTGCCGAGCTAACCATCGGATTTTACCGTCGCAACTATATAGAGGGCCTGTTCCTTTCGTCGGGCGTCCTCAAGAACCCCGATTACACAACCGAGCGCATGTGTGAGGCCCTGTATCTCTTGCGTGAGGAGTACGGGTTTCGCGGCTATATCCACGCCAAGGCGATTCCCGGTACTTCTCAGGATTTGCTTGTGCGGCTCGGCGTGCTTGTCGACCGCGTAAGCCTCAACATCGAGTTTCCCTCCGAAAAAAGCCTCAAGTTGTTGGCGCCCGAGAAGGCGGGTGCCTCCACGCTCGGGCCGATGGCATTTGTGCGGGATGGCATAAAGGCCAACTACCAAGACAGGCGGCTGTCCACTACGCGGCGCACCCGCTTTGCTCCCGCGGGGCAGAGTACGCAAATGATTATTGGCGCCTCGCCGGAAAGCGACTATCACATACTCAAACTCTCCGCGAGCCTCTATAAGCGCCTCGAACTTCAGCGGGTGTTCTTCAGCGCGTATATTCCCATCAACAACAACCCACTGCTCCCTGCGACGAGCGAGATTCCCCTTTTGCGCGAGCACCGTCTCTACCAAGCGGACTGGCTCATGCGTTTCTATGAGTTCGACGTCGATGAAATCATCGACGAGGAGCACCCCTTTCTCGACCCCCTCATCGACCCAAAATGCAACTGGGCACTCAATCACATCGACGAGTTCCCCGTCGAGATAAACCGTGTGCCCTATGAAATGCTGTTGCGCATCCCCGGCGTGGGGGTGCGCGGCGCCAAGCGCATCATGTGTGCCCGCCGGGAGCGTTCGCTGCGCTTCGAGGACCTCAAGCGCCTCAATATCACCCTCAAGCGCGCTAAATACTTCATCACCTGCAACGGGAGTTTTGCGGACGGCGTGCTGTTCGACCCGCTCTCCATCCACCGCGAACTTACGCGGCAGGCGAAGGGGAGGCGCTTCAAGGGCGTACTCGACGGCCAAATGTCGCTGTTCGACGCGGCATCCGGGGCGGGCAGCGCCCTTGTGCCTGTCCGCGAGACCGCCGTGCCTCAAACTCCGCCCCCAACTCCGCCCTCGCTTGCCCCCCGCGCGCCAGTCGCGTCTGCCCCACCCCTCGCTCTCGCGGGAATCGCGCCATGAACGCCCTGATGGCCGATGCCCAGCAAATCTATCTCTATGACGGCACGCTCGAGGGCATGCTGACCGCTGTTTTTGAAGCCTTCCGTCGCAAGGAGGAGCCGCAAAATATCGCGGAGGAGCATTGCCTCCAGCAGAGCCTGCTCTGCTCCTATCTCCCTATCCCTACCGAGGTCGCCAAGGCCGAACGGGTAAAAAACGGGGTCATCAAGACGCTTGGCGAACGTGGGTATGAAAATATCAAGCATGTTTTTCTTTCTGATGATGGGGATAAGGGCGGCATCGTCCTTCGCTATCTGCTCTACACTATGCGGCGGGGGAGGAGGGCCTGCGCCCATCTGGCGAACCCCTCAGTCAATGCCTTTGAGGAGGTGCTGAGCAGGGTTTCCAAGGAGGCGCACTACATGCTCCAATTTGTGCGCTTTGCCCAGCTACGCAATGGTGTCTATTTCTCCCGTATCGAGCCTTGCGCGAGCGTTGTTCCGCTTATCATGGGGCATTTTGCCGCGCGCTTCAACGTGCAGCCCTTTATCATCTACGATGCCAAACACGGTATGTCCGGGGTCTTCGACACGGAGAAGTGGTGGCTTGTCGATGCGCGGGACATCCATGTGCCTGCCCACAGCGCCGAAGAAGATGAGTTCCAATCGCTGTGGCAGACCTTTTTCGACACGATAGCGATAGAGGAGCGGCGCAATCCCACCTGTCAGCGCAACTTCATGCCCAAGCGCTTCTGGGGTACCATGTGCGAGCAGGTGCCGCCTCAACTGCGCAATCTCCGCCCAAAAACCGCAACTCCCACCGCGGTGGCTCGGCTCACCGCTGGTGGGAGTACAAAAAACTTACGTGCCTAGTATCAGTTGGTCTGGATGCTTACCCTTCCGAGATTCGACCTGATTTCGAGTTCCAGCTTCGGCGAGGTGGCGCTGTTGCGCGCGGGAGAACTAAGGGTCTTGCCATTCAGGCGTATTTCTCCCAAATCGGTCCTAACTTCATAACTCAAATCACGCTCCGCAATATCCAAATCGAGGGAAAGACTTCCATTATCCATTCTGACACTCGACGTACCTGTCATAATGCCGTCGCACTCGACGCTTCCGAGGTTCGACTTGATGTCCAAGTCATGTACCACCATCTTGTCAAGCGTGAGACTTCCGGCATCCAAGTTAAACTTTCCCCCCTTTTCGATTGTCAAGGCGCTGAGCGTGCAACTGCCCAAATCCAAATCGGCGTCAAGAACACCCACGGTGATGTCGGCTCCCGTAAAACTTCCCACATCGAGCGAGAGGGTCAGGACTTCTGTCGTCAAGTCCGCGATGCGGAGGGAGCCAATGTCGTTGTTGATGGAGACCTCTCTAAACTCCGTGTCCTTGGGATAGGTGAGTACAAAGTTCGCTGAGTCATTTTGATGGATTGAAAGGCCAAAGCTCCACCACTGTCTTGGCCCGGAGGCGGTACGAATGGTAAGCGTGCCGTTATTCTCCACAATCTTCAGTTCCATCAGTTCCGAGTCATAGCTGCCTCTGAATGAGAAGGAGTCTCCCTCCTCCAGTCGCAGGTCAGCGAGCGGAAGGTCGATGACGATTTTTTCAAGGCGCTTCCATTGTTCGTCGACGATGATAATTTCGCCGGGTTCGCTGCCGACGCGGATGACCCCGTCATTCCTCAGAGTGATTGGCTTCATACCGCCCAAAAAATAGCCGACGCTGCCGAGGATGCCACCTACGACAAGGAACATCGCGGCAATAATCAGAAGGGTTTTGACGGACTTGCTCATTGCGCGCTCCTTTCCCGTTTGGTCAGTTTTTTGCGAATGGCGTTAAAGAGTTTCGCCACGCCTTTGATGCAAAGCCTTCCCAGTTTCCAAAAGCCCAAGCCGGCGAGGATGCACAGGCCGATAAGCGCCAACCCCACGCCCATGTAGAACAGCCCGACCGCAAAATTGGAGAACAGCAGGAGGAAACCGACAATCACCGTTATGAGGCCGGTGACAAGCAGGGCAAGCACCGTCGCCGCAAAGGCAAAGAACAGGGCAGCGAGCGAAACAAACACCGCGAATATCAGGGCGATAACCGCGATGACGAGGGGCAAACCGATGGGGATTGCGAGTATCGCCAGTATGACCGTTATCAGCACGCCCGCTTCAAAGGGCGCAGGCGAGGAGCCTTTTTTGCCTTGAGCCGTCCGCTGAGCCGTGCCAGCCCCCGCGCCCCCCGCCGCACCCGCCCACTGAGGCCCGCCCGGCGTCCAACCCGGCGCTGCCCCAGCCCCGGCTCCAGCCGCGCCGTAGCCGTATGCTGGTGCCGCTCCGGCTGCTCCAACTCCGCCCACTCCGGTCGTCCAACCCGGCGCCCCCGACACCCCGCCCGCTCCAACTCCTGCCGCACAAGCCGCACCTGCCGCCCCAACAGCCTCAGCCGCTCCGGCCCAAGCGGGCGCGTCGTCAATCCCGTCCATGGCAACGTCAGCCTTTATCTGCGCGGCGAGCACGTGAGGGCTTCCGAGGACCGCGCTCGCGTCCATCTGCCCTTCAGCCTCGGCGTCCTCCAAAAACTCATTGTAGTACGCGAGCGCGTTTTGCCTGTCGCCCGGCAACAACCCGCCCAATTCTTGCTCAAGTTCCGCAAGGTACGTCTGTTTATCCATCATGCATCACTTCCCAAAAACCCGTCGAGCCTATCCCGGAACACGCGCCAATCCTCCCTGAACTCACCAAGCTGCGTCTGGCCGTCGTCAGTAATCGCGTAGTACCTTCGATTGCGCCCCTGATGTGGCATGTCATAGGTTCGCAAAAACTCGCCGCCCTGAAGCCGACGCAACACAGGGTAAAGCGTCGATTCCGAAACCTGCAAGCTTTCATGCAGATTCTGAGTAAGTTCGTAGCCGTAGGTATCGCCACGTGCCAGCATGGAAAGCACGCAGGCGTCAAGCAAACTAGCGGTTATCGGAAAACCCAAGGGAAGTCACCTCCAAAATTTGTCTGATGCAATATTATATCGCCTATAATATTATAAGGGACACGACACGCTGTCAATACTCATTACCACAAAGAATGTAATAATGGGGATAAGTACGGCCCCAATCCCCCTCGCCACCGTCCCGCCCCACCTCTCTACGGTTTTACGCTCCCGGTTGCCCCCGATAGATGGTTACTGGTCACACAGGGTAGCACCGGACGCCACACATAATCCCAGGCTGCAAACGATAGGGCTACGTCGCAAATAATCGTGTAGCGTGCCAAGGCACGTTGCCCGGTGGCAGACACCA
>JAIRTN010000005.1 GCA_031254905.1 Coriobacteriales bacterium | reverse complement strand
GAAGAAGCCTTGTATTTGGCCCTGATGCAAATCGATGGTGATGGTGCGGTTGATTCCCGCCACCGTGAGGAGATTGGCGACGAGTTTGGCGGTGATGGGCTCGCGCGAGGCAGATTTTTTGTCCTGCCGCGAGTAGCCGTAGTGGGTGATTACGGCCGTGACGGTGCGGGCTGAGGCGCGCTTTGCCGCGTCGGCCATAATGAGCAGTTCCATGAGCGCGTCGTTGACGTTGCCCGCGACCGACTGGATGAGAAAGACGTCGCAGCCGCGCACGCTCTCCAAATAGCGGGCGTAGACCTCGCCGTTTTTGAAGGTGGTGAGTTTGAGACTGCCGAGTTCGACCTTCATATTGTCGGCGATTTTCTGCGCAAGTTCCGGGTTGCTTCTGCCGGAATACAGTCGCAGGCTCTTGGTGATGTTTTGGCCCAAGATGGGGTTGGTTTTGGGGGCTCCGGGTGCGGCGGGGGCGTCGTCTGCGGGGGCAGCTCCCGCGGCGTCGGGCACAGCAGCAGCGGCAGCGGCAGTAGCATCGGTCATTGTGAGTTCTCCTTCATATCCTTTGTGTCTTTTATATCTTTCGTTACTTTCGTGTACGTACGGGTTTTTCGTTCCTCGCGTCGGCGCGTCCAATCCCTGATGACCTCCTGCTTGGCGCGCTCAACGGCCAAAGAACCGTCCGGCACGTCGCTCGTGATGACGCTTCCCGCGCCGGTCACGGCATCCGCCCCCACATTCACCGGGGCGACAAACATGGTATCGGAACCGATGAAGGCGCGGTCGCCTATCACCGTGGGATTCTTGGCAAGACCATCGTAGTTGCAGGTAATCGAACCCGCCCCGATATTCACGTCCTCGCCGAGCGTCGCGTCCCCAATATAACTCAGATGCGGCACCTTGCTATTCGGGCCGATAATCGAATTCTTAATCTCAACATGCGTGCCCGCCTTTGAACCAGCCCGCATAACCGTGCCCGGCCGCAGGTAGGCGCGCGGCCCGCAACTCACGCCATCGGCCAGCACGGCGCCCAAAAGCACGCTCTCCTCAACACGACATTCGCGGCCCACCACGCTGTCCGTCACCCGCGTGTTGGGCCCGAGCACACTACCGCTGCCCACGCGCGTCGTTCCAAAGAGCATGGTAAGGGGGAGCAGTTCGACGTCTTGCTCGAGTACAACATCCGCCCCTATCCACACAAGCGAGGGGTCGAGCATCGTCACACCGGCGGCCATGTGCGCGGCATTGATGCGCTGCTGCATCGAGCGGCTCGCCCGCGCCAGTTGAGCGCGGTCGTTAATACCCTGTGTCTCCTCAGCGTCAACAACAAAGGCCTCAACGCTAAGACCCGCCTCAACACAAAGCCCGATAATATCCGTCAGATAATACTCGCCCTGCGCGTTGTCGTTGCCAAGTTTCCCCAAGCACTCCAACAGCACGGGCACATCAAAACAGTAGGCCCCGCTGTTGCACTCACGCACGGCGCGCTCGGCCTCCGTGGCATCCTTCTCCTCCACAATCCGCACAACGCCGCCCCGCTCATCGCGTATGACGCGCCCATAATTCGTCGGGTCATCAAGGTAGTGCGTAAGCATGCAAACGGCGGCCCCCCGCTCCTGCTGCGAAGAAACCAGCGCCGCAATGGTCGCGGAAGTGATGAGGGGGGTATCCCCGCAAAGAACAACAAGGGAGGCCGGCGTGACCGTCGAAGCCGGCGCTGGGGCGGCGCCCGGAGACGGCGTGGCCGTCGAAGCCGGGGCGGCAGACAGATTCAGAGAAGGGATTTCCGGTGATAAGGACGCGCCCCCCGTGATAACATCTCGCGCTATCATAATAGCGTGACCGGTTCCAAGGCGTTCCTCTTGTACCACAACAATGCTGTCTTCGCACACCAGCGGAACAACCTGCTCGCGCTCGTGCCCAACAATCGTTATGATGCGGGTACTGCCCGCGGCCTTTGCCGCGTCAATGACCCAACGTACCAGCGGTTTTCCTAAGAGTTCATGGGTTACTTTCGCACGGGCGGACCGCATTCGGGTTCCCGCACCGGCGGCAAGGACAAGCGTAGAGAAAGTCATGAGCCTACCTTTTTTATCGCTCTCATTTGGGGCCTTTCTATAGTAGCACGACCACCCCTCCGATTCACGCCACGTCAACATGACAGATACGTATCATCTCCCAAAACCACCCCGCCCTCATAATCCGCGCTCCCATCGTCTACACGAGGCGACTTCGCCGCCCGCGGCTCTATACGCGCCGCGCTAGACACGTCCATGGCACAGGAGTGGCGCGAAGCTGCCACTCCAAAGGCCCGCAGCCCCGCGTTGCATTACGCAATTCCCCCTGTTGTTTTACAAGTTGACAACGGGCGATGCCCTCTCACCGGCATATCTGCAACTATTAGTCACACAAAGGGGATGACACCTTCGAGGCCGAGGACGGGAGAACTTCCATGCGCACAAATAAGCGGCTTTATAAAAGCGAGGACCCCGTACTTTTCGGTGTCTGCGGGGGAATCGCGGAATATCTGGAACTCGACCCCACGCTTATACGTATACTGGCGGTCATCGTCGTCCTTGCCGGTTTCGGCATGCCGATTGTCGCCTACCTCGTCGCAACCCTGCTCATGCCAAAGCGCTCCGATGAAGACCCCAACTACATCGACGTAAAGCCTACCCCCTCTCAACCCTCCTCGACAAGCGCCTCAGCAGCTACAGCCTCGGCAACAGCCGCTTCAGCCGCTTCAGCCGCCGCCTCGGCCACCTCAACAACGGCCTCCTACCCCTATTCCCACTCCTCCAAAAACACCACGATGCCCCCGGGCTGCGCCTACACGGCCTGTAACCCCGTGGCCTTCGACGCCGCCATGCCCGCCGGCTCCGGCGCCGGTGCCGCAAGCGCCTCGCGAGGCACCTCAAGAACCGCAAACGCCGGCTCCACCCCCTCATCCGCCAACTCCTCCGCCGCGACCCCCAGCGGCCAAGCGGGTGCAGCCACCGCAAACCCCAACGGCCAAGCGACCGCAACAGCCGCAGCCACAGCCACAGCCGACCCCCACCTCCGCCACCGCATCCGCACAGGCGTCATCCTCGGAATCCTCCTCGTCGGCATCGGCTGCCTCGCCCTTTTCGACACCTTCCTCGGCGTTCCGGCATGGACCTTCTGGCCCCTCCTCATCATCGTCTTAGGCTTCGTACTCCTCTGCACCCCCGGCAACAACGGCTGGAGCCTCGCGCGCGCCGGCCACGCAATCTCCCTCATCACCGTCGGCTTCGCGCTGCAACTGTTGATGTTCGGCATCATCACACACAACGCCCTTGGCCTCAGCCTCCTCTACCTGTGGCCCGCGCTGCTCGTCACACTCGGCCTCAGCATCATCGGCAGCGCCACAAACAAAAGCATCTTCAAACTCCTCGGCTCGCTTTTCTTCTCCGCCACCCTCCTGTTCGGCATCTGGAATTTCGGCAACGTGGCTGGCCCCCTGCGCATCGACCTCCCCGGCGACCGCGTCATCCGCTTCGCCATCCCCGAACCGCCGGACTTCCTCTCGCACGACAGCATCTCTATCACCCGCGACGGCATCTTCTTCAACCACTGATGTCCACCGGTCAAAATAAAAAGAAGTATGGGGATAAGGACGGCCCCGCACTGGGTACAAACGCACATGCACTACGACGACTGAGCAACCGGAGGACACGGGCAGAGAGAGACAGACACACATGAAACGGGGCTTCGACAAAAACAACATCGCACTCCTCATCGGGGCTATCCTCGTGTTTTTGGGGTTGTGGCAGCTTGTGCGACACTTCTTCGGGGACTTCCTCATCGGACTATGGAACATCGTCAGCATCGTCATAGGCGTCCTCGGTTCCCTGCTCATCATCGCCGCGGGAATCGCGCTCGTCATTGCGGCGCGCAACGACAAACTCCAGCTTCCCCGAGATAAAAAACTCTATCGCTCAACAGGCAACAGAAAAATCGCGGGAATCTGCGGAGGAATCGCCGAATATTTCGCGACCGAGTACGCAACGGTGCGCATAGTGACGCTTCTACTCGGTGTTGTTATCTGGTATGTCGTCATTCCCCTGTATCTGGTGCTATGGATTGTCATTCCCCCGGACACCCAGGGTTTTGACACGTGGATATAGAACCGTCTTTTTTATCAATTATTTCTATAATCGCAGAAATATACCTCTCTTTTTCCTAGTATTTTTGGCCCTTAACATCCAATATGAAAAAGTCAAGCCCCTTTCCCTCTCCCCAGAACACGATTTTTAGTGTAGAATGTCTCAAGGTTATTTGATAACCAGCTTACCGGGGGAACGGAATGGTCTGTCTGATAACGCGATGATGGGCAAAATAATTTAGCAGTAGAAACAAACCAGTCAAATCTAGCCGCTGCTGAGACACGTTGTGTCGAGGTTGGTATGTGTTAGTTTGGAGTGTGATTGTGGTTTTGGACAAAAGAAGAAAAAGGGGATTATTCAAGGCGGTATTTGTTCCCGCTCTTTCTACTATCCTTGTGCTTGGTACCTTTACCTTCGCATTTGGTGACTTTGTTCCTGTATCTACCCTCAAAGTATTAGGTGTTGGGCGCATCCAAAGCGCACCGGCCGCAACGCCCGTTGCAACCGAGCAGAAATTCGCCCTCGCGACGCACACCGAGCCAAGTGTCGCCGCGGAGCAAAGCGCCGAGTTGGTCGCGCCGATTGCGCGCGAGGTCGCGCAAGTAGTGGTTGAGCCCGACCCAACTCCCCCACCCCCACCTCCCGTCAACAATACCCCAAGCCATTCTCCCTCCGTGGGTGAGGATGGCTGGATAATCACGCTCGCCACCAACTACGGAACCCCCGGCGACGGTTTCTTGGGCAGACCCACGGCATCAGGCGCTCTCACAACCACAACCAGCATGGGCGTGGCACACAAGAGCCTGCCGCTCGGCACACAGATAGAACTCTACGTCCCCAAAACCGGACTGTCCTGCATAGCTGTTGTCAACGACCGCGGCCCCTACGACGGACGCCCCGACACCTTCGACTTCCAGATGGGTGTCACCGAGGCCCTCGGCAACAACTTCGGATGGTATACGGTACACTACCGCATCCTTTCGTAGTCCGCGCGCCCGCAGCCATACCGCAGATTAGCAAACCCGCGGCCCCACGCATCCACGCACAGGCGCACAGGCACATGCCCCGGCATATATCCGCAAACCCTTTGCCCGCGAACAACGCACCGGCAGATTGCGCTGCCAACGCCCAACCCCCTCAGCCTCCTCAGTCACCACCCTACCTCACACTGGAGGAGATACGCGAGCATGATAACTCAATAGCTGCCATCATTCGCGTGGTACCCGCCACCCTGCGAATCGATGAGGCCCTCGCGGCGGCGGCACTCGCCCTGCGCCCCACGCTCGCGCAGCACGCCTGCAAACAACGCGGCTTCGGCCTGTTCGCGGACAAAATCCTCGGCACAACCCTTCCCCACCTCGTAGAGCATATCGCCATCGATTTGCTCGTCGCGGAACTCTCCGCGCCTCGCGCCGGAACCACCGTTTGGCTCAACCGAAAACAGGGCCTCATGGAGGTCAAACTCTCACTTATCCCCCACAAGGAGCCCCTCCACAACACCAACAGCGCCCCCACCCCCATCCCCGGCATCCCCCCAGCCACCCCCAGCAGCCCCTCAAGCCCCGCCGAAAACGACGCAAAGCTGGCCCGCATGGCGATAATTCGCGCAATTACACTCGTAAACTCCCTCCTTGCGCACTGAGTGTGGTATATTCGGAAGCTATATATTCGGAGACTTCCGATGCGCAACGCCCTCGATACCTGCCCTTGGCGCAGACGCACGCAAAGTTTCCCGAACACTTGACAGGTAAAGGACCGGTGCCGTGGCTGATTCAGGACTGATACAGTTCGACGAATGGACGGATTTCTATGCCGCACGCGTAGAAACTATGCGCACGAGCGCTGTGCGCGACCTGTTTGCAGCGGCCTCACGCTCCGACATTATCTCGCTCTCGGGCGGCATGCCCGACATCCGCCATCTCCCCCTTGAGTTGGTGAGCGAAGTCGCAGCCAAGGCCGTCCTCCAAGAAGGCGTTGCCGGTTTGCAGTACGGCGACACCACCGGCCGTCCGCAGACCAAAGAGGTCATCTGCGCCCTCATGCGCGACGCCAACATACACGTCGTGCCGGACGACCTCATCGTCACCACAGGCGCTCAGCAGGCACTCGACCTTCTCGGCAAGACCTTCATCAATCCGGGCGATGCCATCATCACCGAAGGACCTACCTACCTCGGCGCGCTGCAGGCGTTCTCGGCCTACCAACCCTGCGTTCACACCATCGACTTCGACGATGAGGGGATGAGGATGGACTTGCTCGAGGCAAAGCTGCAAGAACTTGGGCCGCGCGGAGCAAAATTCATCTACACCATCCCAACCTTCCAAAACCCCGGCGGTGTCACCATGAGCCTCGAGCGCCGCAAGCGCCTGCTCGAACTGGCGCGCACGTGGCAGATACCCGTCATCGAGGATGACCCCTACGGGCGGCTTCGCTTCGAGGGTGAGACCGTTTCCTGCCTGCGCGAGATGGACGAGGAGGTCATCTACCTCGGCACTGTTTCCAAGGTATTCGCGCCCGGGCTGCGCAGCGGCTGGGTCATCGCCCCGCGCCCCATCCTCCAAAAAATTAAGATGGTCAAACAGGGCGCCGACCTCTGTGGTTCGGCCCTTTGTCAGGTCATCGTCGAGCATTACTTCAACGAAACCCCTTGGCGCGAAACCCTCGAGGCCATGCGCGCCAAATATCAGGAAAGACGCGACGCCATGCTCGACGCCCTCGCCGAGTTCTTCCCACCCGAAGCGAGTTGGACGCGCCCCGCGGGCGGCTTCTTCGTCTGGGTGACGCTGCCCTCCTACGTCAACACGCCGCAAATGCTTTCCGTGGCACTCGAAGCGGGCGTAACCTTCGTGCCGGGCGACGGCTGTTACCCCGCCAGCAGCGGCAAGGGCAACAACGCCATGCGCATCGCGTTTTGCTACGAGGAGCCCGCCCAGTTGCGCGAGGCCATTCGCCGCCTTTCGCTCGTCATAGAGGAGCGCCTCGAACTCTATCGCGCCTTCATCGACGCTGGCGCGCTCAAGGAGTGCTGAGGGAGAGCCGATGCCCGCAATTCTCCCACATCTTATCACCATTACCCGCCCTTTATTTTTGAGCATTCCGGGCCAGCAAGGTACCCGGGCACCGATACACACGCATTTGTCGAGGAAGGAGAGCTGAGATGGGCTACAAGGTGGCGGTCCTCATGGGGGGCAGTTCTTTTGAGCGCGATTTTTCGCTGGCAAGCGGCAAGCACGTAACCCGCACCTTGGAGCAGGAGGGGCACACCGTTTTGCCGCTCGACACCTCCTCGTCGCTCGTCGACATCCTGCGCGCCGAGCGGCCCGACGTCGCCTACATCGCGCTTCATGGCGGGCACGGCGAGGACGGCACCGTCCAATCGCTGCTCGAATACCTCGCCATCCCCTTCGTCGGCTCGCCCTCCTGCGTCTGTCGCACCACATGGAACAAAAGCATGCTGCCCCACATGCTTGCGCCGGGGCGCGCGCAGGAAGCCGGCCTCCTCTCATGGCCGCGCTCGGTCTGCCTGTCGGCCACAAGTTTCAAGGATTTCGGGGCGGCCGGTGCCCTTGACCTGCTGGAAAAGCGCCTTGGCCGCAGCTATCCCTTCGCCGTGCTACCCGCCTCGGGCGGTTCCGCCATGGGCATCAACCGCGTGGAGCGCTTTGAGGAACTGGCGCCCGCCATACTCGACGCGCTGTCCTTCGACGACGAGGTGCTCATCGAGGAGTGGCTGCAGGGCGTCGAACTCGCGGTAAGCGTTGTGGGAACGGGGGATAAGGCCGAGGCGCTGCCGCCGGTCGAAATCTGCCCTCGTACCGGCTTCTTTAACGTCGAGGTGCGCCTCAACGCCGACCTCGTCGACTACTACGCGCCGGTGCGGCCCGCCTCCCTCGCAAGTGACGAGGCCGAGGCCGAGCGTATCTGTGCCCTCATCAAAGAGGCGGCGCTCGAGGTTCATCGGAGTTTTAGCTGCCGCGACCTCAGCCGTGTAGATTTATTTTGGAATGGTGAGCAGGTCAAGGTGCTTGAGGTTAATGTCTCTCCCGGTATGTCCGAGACCTCGCTGTTCCCATTGGCGAGCAAGGCGGCCAACATCCCCTTCGGCACACTCCTCAACACCCTCCTCGACGCTGCCCTCGCCCACGCCTAACCGCGAGCGGAACAACAGGCGCAACGACAGGCGCAACAGACGCAGAAAGCCCTGAAGAAAAGCGACAGCGCGGGGAACTTGCGCTATGATGGTCACGGACATTTCGATGTTCATTAAGACGCGACGAAGGGGGGTCTTTCGCCGCATTTACCTCTGATAAGGAGAGCGTTATATGGAAAGCCCGGCTGGCTGGTATCCTGACCCTCTGGGGGATGCCGTGACAGTTCGCTACTGGGATGGTCAAGCATGGACCGAGCGAACTCAGACTTTGATAAGCATTGAGCGGATGGGTGCCGCGATAGCCCCACCCTTTGTTCTGGCTACAAACTACCAAGGGAACACTGTACAAGATGATTCGGCTGACGATGTGGCGGCGGACGATGCGGCGACGGATGGCGATTCGGCGACTGCGGATTTGGCGCTCGGCGATGTGACGACTGCCGATTCGGCGACTGCTGAATCGGCGCTCGGCGATTCGGCGGCGGATGGCGCGGCAGATGAGGTCGAGGCCGCGGTCGAAGCCGAGGTTGAGGCTGACAGCGCGACCAAGACTTTAAGCGCAGATGGCCTCAGCGCGGATGCCTCGACTACAAATTCACGGCCCTTCTCCGCGTCCCTAGAGCCCATTTACGCGCCGGGCCAAGAGTTACCGCCTCTCTCTGCCAACCCGCAGCGAGACCCCGAGCGCGCGAGTTACGCCATCGCCGGGCTTATCACAGGAATATTCTCTCTCCTGCTCATACCCGTCGTCAGCTTTGCGGCCCTCCCCGCCATCCTCGCCATCGTACTCGGCGTCTTGGGTATCAAAAGCACCCGAAAGGAATTTGCGGTCTGCGCCCTCGTCTTGGGAATCGCCACCCTCCTCCTCGGCGCCATCGCACTGGCCTTCAACCTCGGAGACAGCCTCATCACCTAGACACCCCCCCTCGTCGCGCACACGAGCCGGCTTCTCGCCGCCCACCTTCCACCTTGCACTCGCGACCCATTGTTTTCTGCCGTTCGTCGCGCTGAGTGGTACCGGCTGGCGAGTGTAAAATTGCGTGGGCTATTGTATAATCGAGTCGTGACCAGTGGGGGGTTTGCATGAAAGTGGCAAAGCCAACGTCGCGTCCTTTAGCCGCCGGCACCCGACGTGTAACATCTCAAAGCGGCTCGACCCTCGTGTGGGTGATGGTTGTCATCCTCGTGATGGTCGTCGTCCTCGGCATTGGCCTCACCGCCGTCAGCGGACGCCTCAACCTCTCTGTCGTACGCCACGAGGAACATCAGGCCTATTACACCGCGCTCTCATCCACAGAAACCGTCGCCGCATGGATAATGGACGGAGAAGACGTGGCAGCCGTCGATTTGCTCCTCGAAAGAATTGCCGACATGCCGGAAGGGATTACTATGGAGGAGAACGGCCTTCCTTCGGAGGTCGGTACCTGCACAGTAAACCTGCGCTGGGCGAATGACGAGCAGACCATCCTCAAGATAACTTCAACCGCGACCCTTGCGGAAAGAAGCGAGACAGTCTCCCTCACGCTCACGTATACCGCTCAAACCCCACAAGGCTACGCGGGCGAACTTCAAGTGTCGCACTACGATGTCTCACAATACGTTGCCAGCGCCAAAACACTGAACGAACTCTCGATTGGTACACCCATCAGAATTGGGGACCGCGTTACGACGAAT
>JAIRTN010000056.1 GCA_031254905.1 Coriobacteriales bacterium | reverse complement strand
ACCCCGGTCGCCGCGCCCTCAAACGGCTCAATGGCGCTCGGGTGGTTGTGCGACTCCATCTTAAAAGCAACCGCCCAACCCTCGCCCACGCTAATCACGCCGGCATTCTCGCCGGGGCCCTGCAGCACGTGCTTCCCCTCGCTGGAAAACCGGCGTAGCTGCTTCTTCGAGTGCTTGTAGGAGCAATGCTCGCTCCACATCAGCGAGTAAATATACAGCTCGGTAAGCGACGGCACGCGCCCCTGAGTCGCCACCACGTTCTCATATTCCTCCAAGGAAAGCCCCAGTTGAACCGCTATCTCGGGGGCCAGCGCGGCGTCGAGTGTCTCAACCGCGTCGGCTACCGGTGCAGGGATTAATGGGGATACTAACAAGTCGCTCATAGCCCGCGCACCTCCCGTACATACGAGGCGATTGCTCGGAAGAACGCCGCCCCGTCGGTTGCGTGCGGGCCGGAAAGCCCGTCGCATACCCGCTCGGGATGCGGCATGAGCCCGAGGACATTGCCACGCTCGTTGCAGATGCCGGCGATGTCGTCGAGCGCGCCATTGGGGGCGCTGCCGCCCTCGGCACGGCTGCCGTCCGCCTCGCAGTAGCGCAGGACAATCTGCCCGTTTTCCTCCATCCGCGCCCGCGTCGCCTCGTCGCAGAAATAGTTGCCTTCATTGTGATTGATGGGGATATTCATCACGGTTCCCGGGGCAAGGTCGAGCCACGCGCAGCGACTGCTCTCCACGCGCAGCGGCGTGCTTTGGCAGATGAACTTCAAACCCGCGTTGCGCAGCAGCGCACCGGGTAGCAGATGGGCTTCGGTGAGAATCTGAAAGCCGTTGCAGATGCCGATGACCGGACGTCCCGCCTCAGCATAAGCCACGACCGCCTCCATCACAGGAGAGAAGCGCGCCACGGCCCCACAGCGCAAATAATCACCGTAGGAAAATCCGCCCGGCAAAACCACGGCATCAAAGGCGTCCAAATCGGTGTCTTGGTGCCAGACATAGCTGGCCTCATAGCCGAGATGGCGCAGGGCATAGACAACGTCCTGCTCGCAGTTGGAACCGGGGAAACGCACCACCCCGAAGCGCACGGCACCCTCGTCGGCTGCGGCGCCAGCCACAACAGCAGCACCAGTTGCGGCACCAGCCGCGGCCGCCCCGCCGCCTACCCCGTCGCTCACGCCTCCACCTCCTCAATGCGGAAGTCCTCGATAATGGGGTTGGCGAGCAGCCGCTCACACATCTCCGTCACCGTTGCAAGCGCGACCTTTTCATCGCAGCGCAGCTGGATGTACTTACCGATTTTCAAATCTTCAATCCCCTCATACCCGAGGTTATCAAGCGCGTTTTGCGCCGTCTTCCCCGCCGGGTCGAAAATACCCTGCTTGCCAGTAACAAAAATCCGGTACTCCCTCATTCTTGCTCCTCTCCGGGAACAATCGTATCGCTGGACTTCCTGCGCTTTTGCGTCTTCTTCGCCTCCCGCGCGGCCTTGCGAGCAGCCTCGGCGACAGCCGCACGCTCCTTTGCCTCCTGCTCATGTTTGAGTTGCTTGGGGCTCTTGTTGCCGGAGGTGAGGCGCTGGTGCTCCTTGACTATCGGCTGCACCTTTCTGCGGTCGATGATAAAGGCGGAGATAATGGGCACATAGGCGACGCCGAGGGCTATCATCGAGATGGTTATACGCTCGGGCAAATACATCTGAACCATGAGCGCAATCGCTATGCCGATGATGCCTATAACGAGGAGAATCCAGTATCGCTTCCTCCATTTGCGGTACTCCTCGCCGCTTGGCGCGTTGGGAGAGGGGGCAAAAAGTTTTCCCAAAAGGCCCTTGGGAGAGTCCTTGGTCTGCCCTTGCGGCCCGTTATTATCCCCATTATCTGCTTTTGCAAGCTCGGCCTTCTCCCGCTCGGCCTTTTCTCGCTCGGCCTGTCGCTGCGCCCGCTCCTCCGCCTTACGCTGCGCCTCTTTTTCCGCGGCTTTGCGCGCGGCGCGCTTCTCGGCATCGGTCTGAGGCTTCTTCCGCACGTGAACAGAGGATGCCGCCTGCGTCGCCGGCTTGGCTCGGGCGGCCGACTTGCGCGTCTGCCCGCCGGGGCCGTCTCCCTGATAACGCTGGTTCATGGGGTTTCGTTGTGCCATACTGTGCTGCTCCTTTGGATGGTTTTTTGTCTACTCCACTATACCGGATTGAGGCAGCGGGGATAGCCCCGCTTTCGCCGCCATCGGCTCAAATGTCTCTCCGGTCAACAACTCGAAAGCCTGAATATATTTTTGGGACGTCGCCTCGATGATGTCGGCCGGGAGGCGCGGCGGCGGGCTCTGCATGTCCCAGTTCGCGATGAGCCAGTCACGCACAAACTGCTTGTCGAAACTCGTCTGGCTTTCGCCGGGTTGATAGGCCGCAAGCGGCCAGAAGCGCGAGGAATCCGGCGTAAGCACCTCGTCGGCGAGCACCACCTCGTTGCCGACGCGGCCAAACTCAAATTTTGTGTCCGCGATGATGATTCCCCTGCTCAGCGCGTAGTCGTGGGCAGCTTGGTAAACCGCCAGCGCCCTCTCGCGCAGCGCCGCCGCGTCTTGGGGCCCCAGCATGTCTTCCGTTTGAGCAAAGGTCACGTTTTCGTCATGGCTGCCCAACTCCGCCTTTGTGGAGGGGGTGTACAGCGCGTGGGGAAGACGACTGGAATTGGTGAGAGAAGCGGGTAATTCGATGCCGCAGACCGTCCCGTTTTGCTCATACTCTTTGAGGCCGCTGCCGGCAAGATAGCCGCGGACAATGCACTCAACGGGAAACATCCGCGCCTTTTTTACGAGCATGAAGCGCCCGGCCAACTCTGAGGCGAAGGGCGCGAAGCGTGTGGGGAGACTGGCGGCATCGGCGCTTATCAGGTGATTGGGGGTGACATCCGCCAGCAGGGCGAACCAAAACAGCGACATACGCGTGAGGATTTCGCCCTTGAAGGGGATGCTGTCCTCAAGGACGTAGTCGAAGGCGGATATGCGGTCCGAGGCGACAAAGAGCAGGCTGTCGCCGAGGTCGTAGAGTTCGCGGACCTTTCCGCGCGCGTCTGGCTGTATCTCGTCACGCAGGGCCATGGGTTTGTCCTCTCATTCTGTCTCTGTCGCGGGGGCCGGGGTGGGCTGGGGGTGGGGCCGTCCGCCGTCCTTGGGGATGCGGGAGAGGTGCGGGCACAGACGGTGCCGTTCTTCTCCCCATTTTTCTTCTTTGCTAGTCCTCGTCATCGTCGTCCTCCCATCTGAGCAGGGGCAGGCTCAGGGTGAAGGTCGAACCGACGCCCAGCTTGCTTTCCACGCTGACGATGCCGCGGTGCCGCGCCACAATTTCTCTGACGAGGGCAAGCCCGACGCCGAGGCCGCCGCTTTCGCGCGCGCGGCTTGTTGCTGCCCGCCAGAACCGCGAGAACACGTGCGGGATGTCTTCGGGCGCGATGCCGATGCCGTTATCGCTGACGAATACTTGGGCGAGGCCCTGTTGGGAGGAGACCCGCACGACGATGTTACCCTCTGGGGGAGTATAGCGGATTGCGTTGGAGAGCAGGTTGGAAATCGCTTGGCGGAGGCGGTCGGCGTCACCGCGCACCATGACGCTGGGGCTTACGAGGCACTCGATGCTGAGGCCGGCTTCTTCGATGAACATTTCGTGCGCGGATACGAGGTCTTTGACCAGTTGGCTTAAATCGAGGCCCTCGATTGCCAGAGGTGTCCTGCCGCTTTCGAGACGCGAGAGCTCCAGTTGCACGTCGACGAGGCGGCCCAGGCGGATGACCTCGGTATTGAGCGTGGCGAGACGGGCGGCGTCTACGGGTAATACCCCGTCTATCATTGCCTCGATGGTTGCCTGCATGGCCATCAGGGGCGTGCGCAACTCGTGGGCGACGTCGGTTGTGAGTTGGTGTTCGAGTTTTTTGTTCTTCTCGACGGCGTCTATCATCTCGTCGACCGCGCGGCCGAGGCGCGAGAATTCGTCGTTGGCCGTCATGTTTGTGCGCGCCGAGAGGTCGCCTGCCTGCACCCTGTTGGAGATGGCGGTGATGTGCATGAGGGGCAGGATGAAGCCGCGGGAGAAGAATATCGCAAAGAGGGCCGCGAGTATCACCGCTATGAGGCCGGCGAAGACGAGCGAGGTCAAGATGTTGAGGCGGATGTCGCCGGTGGAGCGTTGCAGCAAGCTGATGGCAATCAGCGAGGATACGATGAGGATGGTTACGAGCGTCAGCGAGGTGAAGGCGATGACGAGGCGCCCCACGTAGGAGAGCACGCGGGTGCGGCGGGGGGCGGGGTGGGGTTGGGAGGGGATGGAGGGGGTGTCCGTGTCCACCGAGGTCATCATGAGTCCGTCACCAAGCCTCTCACTCCCAGTTGAGCGGGGCGCCGAAGCGATAGCCAACGCCGTGTACCGTAAAGAGCCAGCGCGGTTCGCGGGGGTCATCTCCCAGCTTGGAGCGGAGGTTCTTGACGTGGCTGTCGATGGTTCGCTCGTAGCCCTCAAAATCGTATCCCAAAACCCTCTCCACCAACTCACCCCGCGTGTAGATATGGCCCGGATGACGGCTCAGCGTAACAAGCAGCTTAAACTCGCTTGCCGTGAGATCAACCGGGCGGCCGTCGATGGCCACGTGGTGGGAGGATATGTCGATAAACAGGTCGCCAAACTCGAGAACCTCGCGCCGCGACTCCTCGGAGATATGGGTGCGGCGCAAGAGGGCCCGCACGCGTGCCACGAGTTCTCGCGGCGAGAAGGGCTTAACGAGGTAGTCATCGGCCCCCAGTTCCAGCCCGGCGATGCGGTCTTCTATCTCCCCTTTTGCCGTCAGCATGATAATGGGAATCTCCGAGGTGCTGCGAACCGTCTGACAGACTTTCTCGCCGGAAAGCCCGGGGAGCATCAAATCGAGTATTATCAAATCGAAGCTGCCCTTGGCAAACTCATCGAGCGCTACTCGTCCATCGGGCACCGCCGTCACCGGATAGCCCTCCCTCATAAGGTAGGCCGCGACCGCCTCGCGAATGGCCCGCTCGTCCTCAACCAGCAAAATTCGGCACACATCCTCGTTAGCTGTCATCTTCGCATCCTCATTCCTCCCAGTAAAACACTCCCCGCGGTAGGCACACGTTTGTAGACACACGTTTACTGCTTACTGCTTGGGCGCGCTCCTTCCAAATACCCTTACCACCGTTGCTAGCATGCTATCGTCGGTGTCGGCCAAACGCACGGAGACAGTAACAACCTTGTCTTGGACGCCCCAGCCGACTAACGACTCGCCAAAATCAGCGCTGCGCGACGGAACGTCGATGACAAAGAACTTCCTCGCAGCCGGCTCGACACCCACCACACTGGTAATCGAGCGCATGAGAAGGCAGTTTCCAAAATGAACGACGGAGCCAAGCGGCGGCCTGCCCATGCGCAGGTAGTTCCCGTCTGCGAGGTCCCGGTAGGTGCCAAACTTGCCAAGGCCCCCCGCGTAGTTGTAGTTGTTCTCGATAGAAAAGGAGAAGGCCCCATCCGCGTAGAGCGCCTCGATGACCCGAAGCGACTGCGGCAAGACCTTAAAATCAACAAGTTTATCGTTTTCGCAGGTCAAGGCCGTAAGCTGATAGTAGATGTTCGCGGTGTCAACGCGCGGCACCAGAGTTATGATGCCGTCGGTAACGCGCGGGTTGGTAATCATTCGCCCGTGCGACGTGAGTACGGTATAGGGCTCAACGCGCCCGGAGTTGCCGTTGGGGTTAAGCTGCAGCGCCCGCAGATACGAATCCTCAAGGTTCGCCGCGCCGGTGGCAAGCGGCATGACCGTCCAATACAGCTTATTGCCCGCGACGGCCAGCATCGACGGCTCATAGTCCGCGTCGCCCTCCGCGACCATCCACGCGTCGCTTGCCACGGTGCCATCCAGCGGCGCGACATAGGTCTTCCAGCGGTAATCGCCCAAGTCGAGTTCCACCCAAATAAGGGCGGTTCTGCTGGCGCGGGCATCGTAAATGACCGTGTTTTTGCTGGTGCCAATCGGCGCGCTGACAATCGTCGATAACACGCCGGTCTCAAGGTTGAGCAGGCCAATCTTGCGCAGCGTTTCATCCCACTCACCGGGAAACAGCACGAGCGCCGCCGATGAATCTATCTGATGAAGAATGCTGCCCAGCGGAACTTCCCACGTTGCCTGCAACTCAAGATAGTCCTCAGAAGGGGCCTCGTCAAAATCCGTTGTCTCAATAATCTGCTCGTCGCCTACCACAAGGGCGTCGATGTCCTCGTCTTCCACGCCCTTCGAGACAAGTTCCTCAAACTCCCGCTCCTTCGCGGTAGAGCAGGCAGACAGCACCGTCGCGCCCCCGATAGCAAGGGCGGCGGCACCTGCTCCGAGCGCTCCGGCCACAAACCCGCGGCGCGTAAACTGTTGTTGTTTCTGTTCTTCGTCTAACACATGGATTCCTGTCGTCCTCTGATATGGTACAGTAAGGCTTGCCATTTCAGGCGAAGCGTTACAGAATGGACGTTAGCAACATCCACCGATTCTAGGCGGTGCATACACAACATGACAAAACATATCATAACAATCAGCCGACAATATGGAAGCGGCGGACGCGAGATTGGAGAGCGACTTGCGGCCCACCTTGGCTACGCCTACTACGACCGCGAGCTCATCCGGCGGGCCGCCCAAGAAGGCAACTTCAACGAGGAGTTCGTCAAAGAGGATGGCGAAGGCGTCCTCGGCAGGTTCTCAAGCCTGCTGTCCTACGCCAACACCGCGGTCGGCAAAGACGAGGACACCCTGCCCCTGCCAGACCGAATGTTCCTCGTCCAATCGCGCATCATCAGGCAAATCGCCAAAGAAGGCCCCTGCGTCATCATCGGCCACAGCGCGGATTACTTCCTCGCGGATTACCCCAGCATCCTCAACATCTACATACACTCAAACTGGGACGCCCGCGTGGCGCGCGTCATGCGCCGCAACAGCCTCGACGAACACAGCGCCGTCGCCCGCATCAGAAAAACCGACCGCCAACGCGCCGTTTTCTACGAGCAGCACACCGGCCAAAAGTGGGGCATGGCCGACAACTACCACCTCTCGCTCTCAAGTTCGCACTTCGGCATCGACGGAAGCGTCGCCCTCATCGCCAGCGTAGCCACAACCGAATAAAGACTAATAGGGAGGCAAATCCTTACGTAAATTATGAAGCCGTTTCACGATGGCCGTTTGTTTCTTACGCTGCATCCAAGTTTCCAGTGTGCTTTGAGTTCTCTGAACGCTTCCTTGCTGCTTTGAAATCAAATGCGCTGACGAAATCATGGACAACCTCCAGCTTCTGCGCTTTGGTAGCCTTGTTCTTTTTTGAAACAAAGATTCGCTCGATGAACCCGCGCAGTACGACAGCGTCTAGTTCCGTCAAATCGGTGTACTTCTTTGTTGCAACGATGAAGTCCTTCGCGCTCCTTCGCTTCTTTTCCCATGTTTTGATTTCTTTGCGCATGTTCTCGATTGCGATCTTTAACCTGTCTTGCTCTTGCTCATAGTC
>JAIRTN010000159.1 GCA_031254905.1 Coriobacteriales bacterium | reverse complement strand
AGCACCACAGTTACGAGTTGCCGGAAATCCTGATGACGCCCATTACCACCGGCTACCACAAGTACCTTGAGTGGATTGGGAGAAAAGCGTAGGCGGCATCGACATCTATCACGCCCTTCAAGTGAACCAGTCGCTGGTTCAAACCCTATCGCTTCGCGATGCATCAAAGGCGATAAGCCCCGTTGGGGCTTATCGCCTTTGATGGTCGGGATGACTGGATTTGAACCAGCGACCTCTCGGTCCCGAACCGAGCGCTCTACCAAGCTGAGCCACATCCCGACAAAAGCTAACCGCCTGCACGCTCTGCAAAGTAATAAGAGGACAGACACAAGGAAGTATCCTACCAGACAATTGAACGAAACGCTATACTGGATACACTGGTTTCGTGTCTTTCTGGGAAACGAAGCACAAGCAGAACACAGAGCAAGGAGTTGATTGAATGTCTACAAGCGGACTCAGAGAGAAGCCTAAGCGGCTCGTACGCATCATCGCGGCCATTGCGGCCGTCCTCTGGGCGATACTAATATTTTCCCTCTCATCCATCCCGGGGAGCGGGTTTCCCTCCCACCCAAACATCCTCAACGTCATCGCCCATTTCGGTGAATATATGGTGTTGGCGATATTGCTGAGCATAACATTCAACGGCCCTAATCAGGCGCTCTGGAAAACCGCGCTCATCGCGCTGGCAATCGCCTCTCTGTATGCTGCGAGTGATGAGATTCATCAGCTCTTCGTCGACGGGCGCAGTTCGGACCCTCTCGATTGGGTAACAGACACACTCGGCGCCCTGCTCGGGTCCGTCGCCGCGATATGGGTCATCAGTGCCCAAAAGGTCAAACGGAGCCGCGCACGCGACGCGGCAAAGCGCCCTGAAAAGCCTTAAACAAGCCTAAAGGCAAAGGCCAAAGGCCAAAAGCTAAAGCCAAAAAGCCAAAAGCCCAATAACTCAATTTACAGTACGAACTACTAGTACCAGCGAGAAGCGCCTTGCCACATCCCCATATTGCCGGCGATTCGCACAACGTCACCAGACTGCGGCGCATGGATATACTGCCCGCCGCCGATGTAAATGCCCACATGGTTCCACATCCAGAGGATGTCGCCCGGCTGGGCCTCGCTGACCGGCATCTGGATTGGCGCTGAGGAAAACTGGGCGTTGCCGCCACGAGGAATGGAAAGGCCAACCTGTCGATAGCACCAACTCGTAAGGCCAGAGCAGTCAAACGAGTACGGACCGTTCGCCGCCCATATATAGGGGTATCCAAGGCGCGAATAAGCCGCCTCAACGATGCTACCGTAGGTTCCCTCGTCATACTTGCCGCTGTCACCCACCCAATTGCCATTCCCACGCCCGGCACCAGCGGCAGCCTCGGCGGCGGCGCGGGCCTCGGCGGCCAAACGCTCCTCCTCCGCCTTGCGCTCCTGCTCGATAAGTTCGAGGATTTCCGCCTCAAGAGAATCAAGTTCGGCCTGATACGCGGCAAGAGTTTCTTCCGCCTCTTTCCTGATTTCCTCGGCCTCGTCGAGTTTTCGCTGGGCTATCTGCTCTTGAATCGCGTATTCCTCATGCGCCTCTTGGGCATGAAGTTTCGCGTCCTTGCAGCGCTCTATCATAGCCGCATCGTCATAGTTGATGCTATTAAGCAAATCCCAAGACGAAGTAAACTCAGAAAAACTATGGGCCCCGAGCAGCACCTCAAAAAACGAGAACTGCCCCCGCTTATACATAGAAGCCGCACGCGAACCCAACCGAGACTGCAAATCGGTTATCTGCGCCTCGGCCTCCTGCCTGCGAGCCTTCGCCTCCTCCATAGAGGCAATGGCCGCGTCATGCGCGTCAAGAGCATCGTAGTAGCGGTTAGAGGCATCGTCAAGCGCCCGCGCCCAATCGTCGAGTTTCGCCCTCACTTGGTCTGCCTCCGCCTGTTTCTCGACGGAAGTGGGGGTGGCCAGCACCGTCAGAGGGCGCGAGGCCAGCGAGCCAATCACAGCCGCGGCGGCCACAGAGGCGCCGAGGAACATACGTCGGCTCAGCGACGCGCGCTCGCGCATTGCGATAATTTTCGAGGATTCGGTTTGCGTAGCTTCCGGGGTATCGGGCATCTTCGTTTAAGCTCCTTGCCTTCATCCGGCACGAAAAATGGCTCATTCGACCGGCACTTCTCAAAAAAGCCTTCTGATACTACCACTCCAATGGACAAATCGTCAACCCAGCGCGCGCCTTCCGCCGCTTCTGTCAGCCAGCCGTCACCCTCGCTGCCTGCCGTCGCCGTCGCCAAACTCGCCCTCAATATCCCGCTGACGACCGCAATTGCGCGCCACGCCGCTTAAAATGGGGATGAGGACGGCACCGTTTGGAGTACCACCTCTCCCGCATACAACGTAACACCCAACGAGAAAAGCCTCAGCCCACAAAAACGAGGCTCAAGGGGGTCTGCTCATGCGCCTGACCGAGCGGATTGTCGGCAAAGGCGGCCTCAAAACGCGCGGGGTCGCCCGCAGCGTCGGTCCCTAATACGTTGCGCCCGATGTCGTTGGCATCGATAACCACCACACCGCCAAAACTCTGAGCACATGTCCCACAAACCGCCTCGCGAACCACCTCACTCAACCGCGCGGCAACCACGTCGGGCTGCGCCGGCGCAAGTTTCGCCGAAACGTTAGCGGGATACACCGAGTACTCCGTCGGGCCGTCAATGGCGCGAATGTTGTTGCCCGCAAGCTCATAAAACACGCCGCGTCGCCCAATCAGTTTGCCAAAGGCACCGCCGATGGAGGCCCCGATAATGCGCAAAAGTCCCGCCTCCTGAATGGCAAGCTGCATGGTGTACGGGCTTCCCAAGCCAATGCCCGCCGGCGTGCGCGTCACAAAACGGCTCAGGAAACGCGCCCACCAGCCCACCTTAATGTCCCAGATAAAATACGACCGCCCCTGCGTTATCGCCACAATCTTCTCGCTGATAAACAGGTACCAAGGGCGCTCACACCACTGGCGATGTTCTTCAGACTGCGCGGGCAGCGCCGCAAAGAAGCGCTCGACGTATTCGCGCACAAAGGCCTCAAGGTCGGTCTGCTCCGTAACCTTTTCGGTGCGCAGCGGGTAACGACGATAGGTTGCCTCATCCACAATCAAATCGAGTTTCTTGCCCTCGTTGGGCTCAAAATCGCTCTGCTTCACGGGGCGCGGCGCGGGCGGCTCATCGAAGAACTCGCGCAGCCACAACTCGACGTTCGCAAGGCGCCAAAACGACATGCTGTCCACCGAGCTTCTCCCCTTGATATAGGCCTCAAAGGCCTCAAGCACCGCCTGCTGGTTAAAGTACGGGCGCTGCGCAAAGGACTCCGAGAGGAAGATGTCGTAAAAATAGTTCTTCAGGCGCAAAAACCAGTCCTGCTCAGGGGTGGTAAAGCCTATCTTGTTGCGCCGCCGCACAATGGCATCAGGCAGCGTGCCCCTCATGCTGTCGCGCAAAATCCGCTTGTTCCAGCCTTTCCTGATAATGGCGGTTTCATCGAGCGCAAAAGGGTAGCGCAGCAAATCCTTGTCAAGAAACGGAACGCGCCCCTCGATGCTAAAGCGCATCGTGTTCTTG
>JAIRTN010000152.1 GCA_031254905.1 Coriobacteriales bacterium | reverse complement strand
GGGGGGGGGGCGCGCGGCGGCGTGGGGGCGCGGCGGCGGCGGGGGGCGCTGGGGCCCCCCCGGCGCGGGGCGGGGCCGCGGGCCGGACGGGGACGCGGATGTGGGAGGTGGTGGCGGGGGATAGATAGGTTGAGTAGGCGGAGCAGGCGATGCGGGGGGCACAAGTGGCACAAGTGGCGCAGGTGGCGCGGGGGGTGCTGATGGGGAGACGGGAGCGGGGTTCGAGGCGAACTCGAAGCGTTTGACGGCGAAGTTGTAGAGGGCGCTGACGCCGAAGCAGATGATGCCGCCGCCGATGAAGGCCACGACGCGCATGAGCGAGTCGAGGTCTCTGATGTCGTAGGTGACTAGTTTGATAACGCTGAGCACCATCAAGACCAGTCCGAAAAGTCTGAGCGAGGGGCAGCGAGACCAGAAGCCGAGCGCGACAATCACCAAGGCGATGAACATCGCGGCGAGGCTGAGGGAGTAGGTTTGGCTAAACCAGTCGGTCAGAGAACTGATGAGCGCCAAAAAGACTGAGGTCATGGCCGCGGCGGTGATGGCCTCGATGGAACTCTTGGGGCGGGGGAGCGCGGGGTTTTGGGCGGCTGTTGCCGTTGCGCGCGCCAGTCTGCGTATGCGCTCGAACATGATGGCAAAGCAGACAACTGCCGTGATGATTTGAAGCACGGTGGCAAGTGTCTCCGTGGAACCGAGGGAGATGCAGCAGGCCGCGCCGAATATGATGATGAACTCGTTGGTCCTGAAGAATGGAAGAGGCGTGTCGCGCTTACAGAGCATCATGACGAACAGGGCCGCGGCGCAGAGCAGGAAAAACAGCGCCGGCAGAGCGGGGCCGGAATAGCGCGACAAGGTGTCAACCGAGAGGGGTAAGAACAGCACAGTGCTGAGTGTGGGCTGGAACAGGATGTTGGCGAGCGAAACCTGAAAGCTGATGAGAAGAAACAGCTTGATACCAACGGCGTAGCGCGAACGCGAACCTTCCTCGAGGCTTCGATAACTGAGCCACGTGAGCACAAGGAGCAACACGAGATAGGCGATTGCGAGCCAGATGGTGCCGACGCGTATCAACTCCCAGAAACCCCCGCCGAGCGTAAATATGGCGTCGATGGCCAAGGCCACGCGGGCAGAAACGGCGAAAACCTGATTTTTGCTGAAGGCCATCGCGGCCATGAACCCTATGGCCACCACCACAAAGTAGCCGAGGTGTGGCCCGCTTGTTTCGAGGGCAAGGTGCAAGAACAGATGGAGCATCAAAAGCCCGGCGGCCACAAACGCCAAAACGAGCACGCTTACGGTTTCCGTCGCCTTATCAAAGGCCATCCGCTTACGAAGCGCCATCAGCACGAGGGCGGCAAGGGCGAGGATGAGAAGCGACACGCCGAGCGCCCAAGGTAGCGGCGCATAGGGGAGTTTGATAATGTCGAGGGGGTTGTTGCGCAAAAACAGGCCGAGTTTGACGACAAGCAGCGTGACGTCGAGGAACAGCACCGTCGTCCAGAGCAGCGTGTTCAACCCCTGAAGCAGCCCTTGGGTCGCGCTGTCCTTAACGCGGACACACGACGCAAAAAGGAGGTAGGAGAGGAAGCTACTGCCCACGAATTGGACGAGGAATACCGCAGCGATAAGGGGGACGGGCAAAAGCGAGCCAAAGCTGGCGCCCGGCTCAAAGAAACGCTGCCACATAACGATGCTCGCGAAAATGATGAGCGCGAGCGAGGCAAAAAGCCCGAAGCGGTACATCTTCTTGTAACACAGGAGGTTGCCGCCCACGATAAGCGCCGTTGAGAGCATCTGGTAGAGGACGAGCAGCAGGAGGCGGGAATCGTCCAGCCCGGCAAGGTAGCCCGCGCACACAGAAAGTATCATGCCCGCGTGCGCGATGATGCCCACCAAAAGCGACTGGGAGCGGCGGGTCATCAGAAGCGCCACCGCCAGCCAAACCAGCAGCAGCGAAAACGCGACGATTTCGTTGAAGGCGTGGAAGTAGAGATGCGTAACCATGATGGAGATAAAGAAGGCGCCGCAGCCGGTGCCGAGGAGGGTCTTGGTAAAGTTGTTGGAGTAACGCTCGTTAAGCAGGAAGCCGCTTCCCATCAGCAGGGCGCTGAGCAGGAACATCAGCACGATTCTGACGACCTCGGTCAGGAGGGGCACGACGAAAAAGCCGAGGGATATCAGCCCAATAAACACCAAGATTGAGGCGACTATGCCCAAGATGTTGCGCCCGAACAGGTTTTCCATCGAGCGCGCCTGAGGAGTGCCGTCGTTTGTGGCGGCAGCGGGCTGCGGATAGGGCTGAGGATAAGGCTGCGGATAGGGTTGCTGATAGGGCTGGGGTTGCGGGTAGGTCTGAGGATAAGGTTGGGGATAAGGTTGGGCCGGGGGCGGCGTTTGCGTCGCCCATGCTGCCGGGGCTGTGTGGGGATAAGGCTGCGCCGGCGGGTAAGGCTGCGGCTGCGGGTAATACTGTTGGGGATACGCTTGAGGATAGGGCTGGGGCTGGGGTTGAGCCACCGGTGTCGGCGGAGGATAGGCAGGCGTCGGGGGTGGCGGCACCTGCGCTGTGGGCGCCAGTACTGCCGTGAACGCTGTCTGCTGCTGAGAGGAGGGCGCCGGATAGAAGGGTGGCGCCTCCGTAGGAGATGGTGGTGGGTAGGACGGCGCCGCGGCGGCTGTTAGGTCTTGGGGCGGCTGCTGCTGCAATTGCGTGCCGTACTCATCCCCATTTTTCTGAATCATCTGCGCAAGTGTGCGCGTCCATGCGCCGGTTTTACGAGTTTCGACGTACAGAAGAATCATCAAAACGAGGGCGACAATCGCGATGAGCAGCACAAAGAACTCGAACATGACAATCACTCCTTGGTCGCGCTGAGGAGAATGGGCCTGAACTCCCTTATTGTAAACGAGGAGGGTTGAGAATGCGCGCGGGAGTTGAGGGTTGCGCAGGGTTGCGCAGGGTTGCGCAGGGTTGCGCTGAAGGTTGGGGCGTCCCGCGATGTTGCCCCCCGTCCCGGGCGCCCCCCCAACCGCCCCCAACCTCGCCCCGCCGAGCCGAGCGCCACCCCAACCGCCCCCACCCCCACACCCCCCAACCCCGCCGAAAGGCACACTGAAGCCGGTGAAATTCATCCCCAAACACCCCCCGCGTACGTATCCGAGCAGAATCGCCCGAAGGCCGTTCCCCCCGCTCCCCGCGCAAAGTCAAAGTGCTACTCCGTGTTACCATTTCGCGATGCAAAGAATCCGTGGGTTTATCGACAGGTACATCTTCTCTGAGGAACTGGCTCTCGAAGCGCGTATCCTTAACATGGTCATCTGTTTTGGCGTGGCCACCACAATCCTCAGCACCGTCGCCCGCGTCATCGAGCGGGTTTCCCCCCTCGCCATCGCGACGCTGCTCGTCATACTCGCGAGCATCATCCTCACCTTCGTCCTCATCAACCGCTGCCGCCTCCACGCGCTTGCGGTTCCCATCACTCTCACCATCCTCGGCAACGTCCTCTTGCCCATCCTCTTTTTCATCAACGGCGGCATGTCAAGCGGTCTGGCAGCCTATTTCGTCATGAGCATCGTCCTCATGTTCGTCCTGTCGCAAGGTGTCGTCCGCGCCGCGCTGATTATCAGCCAAATACTGGTCATCCTAATCTGCTACCTCATCAGCATCGCCGACATCCCCATCATCCCCATCACCGAACTCACCCCCTTTCAGTCTTTCGTGGAAATCGTCCAGTCAATCTTTGTGGTGGGGGCCTTCATCGGGCTGGTGGCGTGGTTCCAGCGCCACATCTACGACGACGAAAAACGCCGCGCCGACGGTGCCATCGAGACCGTCAAGCGCAGCAACGAACTGCGCGACGCGACCAATCAGGTGGCAACCATCCTTCTGTCCACGGACGAGCAGGACGCACAAAGCGCGCTGCGGGAGGGGCTGAGACTTTTGGCCGAGGCGTTTAGAATCAACCACGTTCGCATCTGGCGCGCGCTTCCTTTCGAGACTGGCGGTGGCGAAGCCGAAGCCGAAGCCGAAGCCCTCGGGGACCTCGAAGCCGGAAAAGAAAAGTACAAATGGGGAGAAGGGCGGCACGCCACGGAGTTCAACCCCGCCCTTATCCTCGAATTATATGAAGGCTATCCGTCGCTCGATAAAGACGCGTTCCCGGATTTTGAGGAGCGCCTTGCCGAGCGGCCCCGTGCCCTGTTGTCTCAGCGCCTGCTGCCGGACTTGGAAGAACTGCACACCGTCGACGATGAGATTTTCGATTTTCAGGGCGATTTGCGTACTAATATGAAGGAGAGGGGAGTCAACTCCTTTGTGCTGACGCCGGTTTCTACGCGCGAGGGATTTTGGGGCTTGGTCGAGTTCAGCACCGCGCAAAAGCAGCAGAGTTTTAGCGAGCCTGAGATTGAAATCATGCGCTCGGCGAGCATACTGCTTGCAAACGCGATTATCCGACAAGAGATGGTCGATGACCTTGTGTGCGCCCGTGAGCAGGCACTGGTCAGTTCGCAGGCCAAGAGTGCCTTTCTCGCGAACATGAGCCATGAGATACGCACGCCCATAAACGCCATCATCGGCATGACGAATCTCGCGCTTGTTACGGATGACCGGGAGAAGAAGGACCAGCGCGTCAAGAAGATTAAAGAGGCTTCGAGCCATCTTATTGGCGTCATCAACGACATCCTCGATATGTCGAAAATCGAGGCGGGGAAACTCGAGTTGCATTCTGCGCCCTTCTCGTTTAAGTCGATGGTGGACCGTATTGTCTCGATGATGAGTTTCAGGCTTACGGAGCGCGACCAAGCCTTTGTCTCAGAGGTTTCGCCGCTGATTCCCGACTACCTTATTGGCGACGACCAGCGCATTGCCCAAGTCATCACCAACCTGCTTGCCAACGCTACGAAGTTTACGCCCGACGGAGGCAAGATTGGCCTTGAGTTTGCGCTCGTTAAAGAGGAGGACGAGGTCTGCACCATCAGATGTGCCGTTACGGACAGCGGCATCGGCATCGCGCCCGAACAGCAGGCGCGGCTCTTTGACTCGTTTGAGCAGGCGGATTCGAGCACCTCGCGTCGCTATGGCGGGACGGGGCTTGGGCTGGCCATATCCAAGAGTATCGTCGAGAAGATGAACGGCTCCTTTGAGGTGAGTTCGGTGCCCGGCGA
>JAIRTN010000151.1 GCA_031254905.1 Coriobacteriales bacterium | reverse complement strand
TTGGATGAGGGGCAACCTCCCAAACCTTTGAGAGCGCCAGATGATGGATGTGCCTGATTTCCGATATCAGAACCAACTCTTTATGCGTCCAGATTTCTGGCTCCCTTGCCTGACGGTATACCCAATCGGCAGCCTCGCCATAGCCAAGGACTTCAAGATAATCCTTCAGTTCTTTGGAACCAACAGCGCGCCCCTCACCTAACAGCTTCTCGACTTCTTTGAGAACGAGTGTGTTGCCTTCGATTGCTGTTGAGTGGTGTGCCTCGCGATACCAGAAATCGTCCCAGACCCCTCTTGCCGCATCCGGTGCTGGCATACCGCCGTAACGGGACAAAGATTCAATGGTGGAGGCAAAGCGCTGATAAATTGCCTTTCGAGAAAAGCGACCACGTTGAGCCGATGTTTCATTTACTGTCATAACTCACTCTCACAAATTGCACAGTGACACTCGATTCGAGTGTCATAGCTCACTCTACAAAATAGCACAGTGACACAGTATACCAGTTTCCCAAGGTAAATATCACATTTTGCGTGGCACATCTCTCTCGTGTACGCAATAGGAGCGCCGTGTTTTCGAGCCCGGGTTAGGTTGTGCGGGTTACGAAGGCGATGAAGTCTTGTGGGAGGAGGGGTCGGCTGAAGAAATAGCCTTGGAAGTAGCGGACGCGGAGGGCGGCGAGGGCGTCGACCTGCTCTTGGGTCTCTACCCCTTCGACAATCACGGTCAAATCGAGTTTCTCGGCGAGCGCGACGATTGAACTTATGATTTCTTGCTGCTGCTCGTCTGTGCTGATGTCGCTGACGAGCGAAGCGTCTATCTTTACAGCTTTTGCGTCGAAATCGCTGATATAGGTAAGCGAACTGTAGCCCATACCCATGTCGTCAATGGAAAGTTCAACGCCGAGCGCCCTGATTTGGGCAAGCGCCTCCTTGTTCGTCTTATTGGCGTGCATGGCGAGGCGCTCGGTAATCTCGAACTCGATTTCGCCGGGGGCTATGTCGTTGGCCTTGAGCAGGTCGGCCAAAAACGCGGGAAAATCGGAATCTTCGCAGAGGTGTGGCGCGTGAAGATTGATGGACAGGCGCAGACCCTCAATTCCCGCGCGCTTCCAGCGGGCATACTCCGCGATTGTCTCTCGGGCAATCCAACGCCCGAGGCTGGTTGCAAGGCCGCTCTCATCACACAATTCAACAATCATGATGGGCGAAAGAGCGCCGAAGTCGGGATGATGCCAGCGCAGGAGCGCTTCCGCGCCCATGACCCGCCCGTCCTTGTCCGTCTTAGGCTGATAAACCATGTGGAAGGGCACCGTGTCGGTCTCGAAGTAGCTATGGAAGCGCGCGGAAAGTTCGCGGGCGCTCTCCCCCACCGCGTCATTGCGCAAAAGAACGCTGCCGCCTTCGTCCGCGGCAACCTTCAGGCTCGCCTCATGCAAGCGCCCCAGCCGCTCCTTGCGACGGCGGGCGTCGAAGCTGCGGTTTCTGAGGATGAAGGGCATATAGAGTGCCGTTGAGCAGGCAAGACAGACAAGCTGGAGAAGCGAGCCGGCAACCGACGTGGTGCTCAGGTAGCCCGAGAAGATGACGGGGGTGGTCCAGCTTACGCTTTGCGTGATGGGTGGCACGAGGCCCGCGGAAAACGCGGCGAAGCAGAGGGTGGCCGACAGCAGGGGTGCCAGCAGGAAGGGAAGCAGGTAGAAGGGATTAAGGATGAGCGGAACTCCGTAGAGCAGTATCTCGTTGATGTTAAAGATGGAGGGGAGAATTGAAGCCTTTGCGAGGCGCCTGCCTTTGTGGCGACTGCCGACGATGAACAGGGCTATGAGGAGGCCGAGTGTTGCGCCTGAGCCGCCGAGGGCCACGAAATGCGTGTAGAAATCCTGCGTGGCGAACAGCACCTGCGAGGAGGCGGCGGATGAGGGGGCGGAGGTGGAGACCAGAGGAAAGAGGGAGAGCATCATGCCCGTCCCGTGTGCGCCGAAAAACCAGAGTAGCTGCATGAGGAGAACCGTGAGAAGGACAGACCCGAATGTATCCCCCATTAAATAGTCCTTAATAAAACTTGAGAAAGCGGCCTGCAGTGAATCCACGGGGATGACGAGCGGCAACAGGGTTTTGGCGAGGGCAAAGAGCAGGAGTGTGAGCATGACGGGGAAGACGGCGCGGAAGGCCGTGCGCATTTGCAGGTTAGTGTCGAGTGCGGAGAGGCGTGGCGGCTTGAGTTTGTCCCAGATTCTTACAAAGGAGAAGAACAGCCAGCTTGAGGAAAGCGCGATGAGGAGCGAGGTAAAGACGCTTGATTGGCCGGAATGGCTGATGATGGGCGCGGGGCCGCCGTCCCAGACGATGAGGATGAGGTAGCAGGCGAAGGCCGTGAAGGTTGGCGTGAAGGGGTGGATGATGCCGCTTTTGACCGACGGTTCCTCGCTGGCGTAGACGTGGGCGACTGAGAGGAGCGAGGTGACGGCTATGACGTCGAGGGTGGCGAAGGTGACGATGCGCGAGATGGTGAGCCAACTGCCGTTGAGGAGCGTGTTGAGGGCGTCTTGGTAGAGCGGGATGGGTAGGTTGAGCAGGGCGATGCCGACTGCGCCTACGAGGACGAAGGGGATGAGGTTAATCAGCGCGTTGTTGATTGTGCGGACAATCCTGCTGTCCGCGAAAACCGCCACGAGCCTGTCGATGAACTTGAGCCTCACTCGAGCGTTGCTACCCCCTTGGTTATTATGTTTGTGCTTTAGTGCTGGTGCTTAGGGCTGGTTTTGGTGCTTCGGTGCTTCGGCGTTGGTGCTGGTTTGGCCTCTGCGTTGGCGCTTAAGCTATAGTTGAAGCTATAGCTTAAGCTATTGTTAAAGTTCGGCTATCTCCAAGTTGCTCTTTTGCTGCGCTTTGCGGGCCGTGCGCATGAGGAACTCGGCGTTGTTTTGCGTTTGCTTGAGCGACTTGATGAGCATTTCCATGGCGCGTTCCGTGTTGTTCATGTTTGCAAGGATGCGGCGCACCGCCCATATAAGCGGGGCTTCCTGCGTGTCGAGCAGCAAATCCTCCTTGCGGGTGCCGGAAGCAACGGGGTCGATGGCCGGGAAGATGCGCCGGTCGGCGAGGTCGCGGTCGAGGCGCAGTTCCATGTTGCCGGTGCCTTTGAACTCCTCGAAAATGACCTCGTCCATCTTGGAGCCGGTCTCGATGAGGGCTGAGGCGAGGATGGTGAGCGAGCCGCCGTCCTCGATGTTACGCGCCGCACCGAGGAAGCGTTTGGGCGGATAGAGGGCCGTGGAGTCGACGCCACCGGAGAGGATGCGGCCAGAGGCCGGCTGCGCGAGGTTGTAGGCGCGCGCGAGGCGGGTGATGGAGTCGAGGAGGATGACGACGTCACGGCCTACCTCGACCAGTCGCTTGGCGCGCTCGATGACAAGCTCGGCGACGGCAATATGGTTCTCGGAGGGCATGTCGAAGGTCGATGAGATGACTTCGCCCTTGATGGAGCGCTGCATGTCCGTAACTTCCTCGGGGCGTTCGTCCACGAGCAGGCACATGAGGTGTACATCGGGGTTGTTTGCGCTGATGGCGGCCGCGATGTCTTTGAGGATGGTAGTCTTACCGGCCTTTGGCGGCGAAACGATGAGGCCGCGCTGACCCTTGCCAATGGGAGCAACGAGGTCGATGGTGCGGGCCGTTATCGTATGGAGGCCATGCTCCATGAGCAGGCGCTCGTCGGGATAGACCGGCGTGAGGTCGGCGAAACGGCGGCGATTGCGCGATTCTTCGACCGCAAGGCCGTTGACGGCGTCGATGCGGTGCAAGGCGGCGTACTTTTCGTTTTCGCGGGCCGGGCGGACCTGCCCGGTAACAAGGTCGCCTTTGCGCAGGCCGTTGCGGCGGACCATCGACATGCCAACGTAGACGTCCGATTCCCCGGGGAGATAGCCCGAGGTGCGTAAAAAGCCATAACCCTCGGGGAGAAGGTCGAGTATGCCCTCGCAGGAAACAAATCCCTCCGCCTTGACCAAGGCCTCAAGAACCGCCTCGATGAGTTCTTCCTTCTTTTTGATGGCTGAAATATCGAGGTCTAACTCGGAAGCCTTCTCGCGCAACTCGGCCACCTTGAGAAGCGTAAGTTCTTCGCGGCTTGCCTGCGGAACAATCTGCTCGCGTTGGTTGTT
>JAIRTN010000047.1 GCA_031254905.1 Coriobacteriales bacterium | reverse complement strand
CGCGCCCGCACCTGCGCCAGCCGCTCCGCCCGCACCCGCCTCGCTCTCCGCCCCCGCCTCGACCTCGGCGCAGCGCTCCAGCTTAACGGTAAACCAGAAGGTAGAGCCCTTGCCAAGTTCGGATTCTACGCCTATGCCGCCGTCCATCATCTCAACGATGCGCTTCGAAATAGCAAGCCCAAGCCCTGAGCCACCGTAGGTCCGCGACGTGCTGCTCTCCGCCTGTCCAAAGGAGGTAAAGAGGCGTTTTCGCTGCTCATCGCTGATGCCAATGCCCGTATCACTCACCTCGACACGAAGCACGCAAGGCTCGCCAGCACCACCACCGTCGCTGGCCCTCCCGCGCCCGTCCGTCTCCCCATTAGTCCCTTTCTTTTCGGCTTCGCCAGCCGTGCCCCCCTCGTTTGACGCAATAAGGGCAATGGTGAGAGTGACGCTACCGTTTTCGGGCGTGAATTTCACCGCGTTGCCGAGGAGGTTTGTTATTACCTGCGCCAGCCGCTGGTCGTCGCCCTTGAGGCGGGAGGGGATTGCCTCGTCGAAGTCCGTGATGAGCCGCAGGTTTTTCTCCTCGAACTTTATGCCGACAACGTTTGTCACCCGCCCAAGCATCTGCTTGAAGTCGAATTCCACGGGCGAAATCTCGAGTTTGTTTGCCTCGATTTTTGACATGTCTAACACGTCGTTGACCACGCCGAGCAGATGACGCGAGGCCTCCTCAATTTTTTGCAGGGCGTAGTCTTTGCGCTCTATGTCGGTGGTGTTTTGCGCGATGCTTGTCATGCCGATGACGGCGTTCATGGGGGTGCGTATCTCGTGGCTCATGGTGGAGAGGAAGTCGCTTTTTGCCTGACTCGCGGCCTGCGCGGCGGCGGTTCGTTCGAGGACGAGGCGTTCGAGGCGTTTGCCCTCTTGGCGGTTGCGCTGGAACATGACGAAAAGCAGGATGAGTACGACCAACATCAGGCCGCTTGCGCCGATGAGCCAAGGAATTTGTGCCTGCGCGAGTTTGCTGCGGTAGTCATAGGTTCTGCGCGCCCACGAATCCGCGATGCTTTTTGTGTCGATGATGAGCATGGTTTTGTCGATTATTGAGCAGAGGACGCGCTCGCTTTTGTTGAAGCCGAAGGTGGATTCGTAGGAGCGGTCGAGCAAGATGTTGGCCTTGTAGCCAGCCTGTTCCTCGTAGTTTGTCTGGCTTAGCAGCAGGTTCATGGTGCCCATAAGCAGGTCTACTTCGCCGCGGTCGAGTGCGGCGAAGGCATCGGCGTTGGAGTAATAGGTGATGGTGTCGTTGTGCTGGGGGAACCACGCGTGGAACAGTTCCGCGTAGGCCGAGTTTTCTATCAGCCCAATCCGGGAGTAGAGTATCTCGTTGACCTCGATGTTGGGGTAGTCCACTTTCGAGAGCAGCGCGTAGTAGTCCACCGCGTTGACGGATTCCGGCCAGAGGAAGCGGCCCTCGCGGTCGTGAGAGCGTATGAGTTCGGTGACGAAGGCGCCGTCGCCCCGCTCAAGGTTGCCGAGCATGGAGGGCCATTCGGCCTCAAGGCCGTTTGCGCGCTCGAAGGTCAGCCCCGTGAGGTCCTCAACCTGCGCCAGCACGTCAAAGGCGATTCCCTGCCAGCTTTTTTCTCGGTTATCGTAGAAACTGATGGGATAGTTGTCGTGCTCGGCCAAAAACGGCACGGTTGTGCTGCTCTCGAGATAGCTGCGCTCCTCGTCGGTAAGCAGCAAGGACAGTTTGTACCTGAGATACTCCCGGTGCCCCTTGTTATAGAGTTCGGTGAGATAGCGCATTCCTCCCGCGTCTAAGGCCTTTTGCACTACCGATATGATAGGCTCCAGCCGTTGCTCGTGGGTGGAGAGCGAAACCGGGCCATAGACGAGGGGGAAGAAGTTGCTGGCTACGGTGTCGCCGTACTCGTCGAATCCTGCCTCGGCGACGCTTTCGGCGAAAAACGCGTCTATGCTGCCGTCGAGGAGCATCTGATGCGCGGTTTCGAAGTCGGCGAGGAGGGTTATCTCGAAATCGTATTCGACAAGCGGAACCACGGCGTCAATCGTGGTGGTTCCCTCCATGAAGGCGTAGCGCAAGGGGCGCTCCTGCGCTATCTCGGCAAGAGCTCGGCTGCCCCGTATCCGCATGTATTTGACCGAACGTTCCGCAATCGCGTCGCTCATCAGGTAGCTTTGCCTTCGCTCGGTAGTGGCGGTCAACTCTCCGGAGAAATCGATGGTCTCCGTGTTCAGCCCCTCGACTAAATCTCCCCAGCCATAAATCTGGGGCTCGAAGGGGATTTGGAAAACCTCGGAGAGCCAGTCGCAAAAGAGCCTGCTGAAGCCTCGGATGTCACCGTTGGCGTCACGGAAGGCCTCGGTGGTAAGCAGCATGCCATAGGTGAAGGTGGAATTTTCTGTGCGCAGGCGGTCGATGGCCGCAAGTTCCTCGGCGGTTACGCCGGGTATGTCGGCGGCGGAGAGGAATACGGGGTAGTCGTCGGTTGTCGGCGTGGTGTTTTGCGTGCTGCACGCAGGCAAGGTGCCAATCAGTGCCACCGCAAGGATTACGGCAATGCCCGTTCGTATTGTTTGTCTGAATCCCACCCTATGCGCTCGTTTCTCGATTGCACAACGCTCAATAGCATCGACTGCAAGAGCCCCATCGGGAAGCCAACTGCCTCATTCCTGATGAGGATGGCTCCTGTCATCGATACTGTTTGTGCTGGTAGTAAGAGCTATTTCTTAGTCTACACCAGTTTCTTGCGCGTGAATAGTGACGTTCATCCGGGCGACCCGCCATTGAGGAAGTGTGTTGGGGAGGTGTACTGGGGGAGTGCGCTGGGGAATGCGCTGGTAAGTCTGCTGGTAAGTGCGCTGGTAAGTCCGCCGTCCCATCGGCCGCCCTCACGCCACGTTATTCCGGATGCAGCGGGTCTTTGTAGTCGTCCTTCTTCTGGGCGATGGTTCCCGTGTCGCGGTCGCGAAAACGCATCTCGCGGCCGTATCCGACCGCTTCTTCGCCGAAGCGGTCCTTGACCCTGTCGGTCGCTTCGACAAGCGAGCGCCTGTTTGCCTTGTGGGGGGAGGGCTGTCCTGTTAGGTGAGATGCCGTCCTTCTCCCCATTATTCCTGTCTTTTGCCCTGTTGGGCGCCCGGTGTTGACTGGCGGCTTTTGTGGGTTGCCCGGGGCGCTCTCGATGTCGTCGAAAAGGCTGAGTTGCTCGGGTTTTTGGCCGAAGGATGACACGGCAACGCCGACCAGACGCAGGCTGGTTCCCGGGCGCCACACGTTGTCGATGAGGCTGAATAGGGCGGGGATGAACTCGTTTTCGTCATCGACGGGGCGTGGTAGTGTTTGCTGCGCGTTGGCGATGGAGAGGTCGTCGTAGCGAACTTTGAGGCCCACCGTATAGCCGGCCAGGCGTTTGCGGCGCAGGCGGCGGGCGACTTTTGCCGCGAGCATGGCGATGGATTGCTCGATTTCCGTCCGCTCCGTCAGGTTGGTGGCGAAGGTGAGCTCGTTTGAGACCGATTTGACCTCGTCGTCGCTTTCGACGGCTGAGTCGTTGATGCCGAGGCAGCGGTTGCGCATCATGGTCGCGTTTTTTCCGAAGACTTGATGCAGGATATAGTCGTCTGAGTTAGCCAATTCGCCCAAGGTGTAGATGCCGAGTTCGTGAAGGCGTTTTTCCGCCTGCCGCCCGACGCCGGACATCGTTCGTATGGGGAGGGGCGAGAGGAAGTCGAGTTCGCGGCCGGGAAAGACTACGGTCAGGCCGTTTGGCTTATCCATGTCCGAGGCGATTTTTGCGACGCTTTTTGAGGTGCCCAAGCCGATGGAGCAGGTGACGCCAAGGCGCGAAACCTCCTCGCGGATGCGGTTTGCGAGCGTGATTGGGTGGTCTTTTACGAAGCGGCCGGGGGACACGTCGAGGAAGGCTTCGTCGATGGATACCTGTTGTAGGCGGGGAGAGACATCGCTCATGATTTTCATTACCTGCTTTGACAGGGAGATGTAACGGGGGAAGTTGCCCGGCGTCCAGATGGCGTTTGGGCAGAGGCGCGCGGCATGGGAGGAGGGCATGGCCGAGCGCACGCCGAAGGCGCGTGCCTCATAAGAGCAGGTGGAAACGACGCCGCGCCGTGCGCTGTCTCCGCCGACGATGACCGGCTTGCCGCGCCACTCGGGGTGGTCGAGTTGTTCGACGGAGGCGAAGAAGGCATCGAGGTCTAACAGCAGGACGGCTTGTCCCTCCCAAGGAATGAGGAGTTCGACGTCTTCGTCTGTCGGTTTTGTCCGTTTTGTCTGTCTGTCGCTCATAAAAAACAGTATACCATAGAACGAACATTTGTTCGAGTGTAGCAGGGAGTTGTTGAGGGGTTTGCGTGAGTGTTTGTGGGAGCATTTGCATGAGGGTTGCGGGAGTGTTACGTGAGCGCCGATAATGCTTATTGCTCAGATACGCCCTATCGTCAACTTTTTTCTTGTGTTGTGCTACTTTTGTGTGAGTTTTTGGGTTCCTATAGTGCCGGCAAATTTTGTAAAGATACAACAAACCCTGACAGGAGGAACGCGCGGTTTATGGCATTTCGCAATCAGCAGGTACTGCTCAAAGCGCTAAGAAGGCGAGATGTTCATGCGCTGGAAGCCGTCATTGATGAGTACGGCGGCTATGTTATGGCCGTGGCGCTGCATACGCTCGGCAGTCTCGGTAATCGGCAGGACGCTGAGGAAATCGTTTCTGACGTGTTCGTCGCACTCTGGAAGAACGCTGCCAAACTTGCGCCGGATAGTAATCTCAAGCCTTGGCTTGCCGTTGTGGCGCGTAACACTTCGCTGAAGCGACTTCGCACACTGAAGCCAGTGCAGAGTTTTGACGCACAGACAGACGAGGTGCTTGCGACACTTGCGGTACTGCAAAGCGCGAGTTATGACGAACCCGGGGCTTCTGATGAGACAGATGAGCAGATGACAGATGTTCTCTTTGAAGGCTTGTCCAGCATCGACCGCGAGTTACTTCAGCGTCATTATGGCGAAGAACAGAGTATCAGCGACATTGCTCAGGAGA